>JAHENP010000159.1 GCA_018609965.1 Haloferacaceae archaeon | reverse complement strand
TCACCGTCGGCGACGTGGAGTCGGAAGTCGAGACAATCGTCGACGAGAAGCTGGCGGACGTGACGAGTGTTACGGAACGTGCCGTTCGCGGCGAACTGACGACGTTCTAGTTCCTCGTTCGCGGCGAGTCGACGACGTTCTGCGCGCCCGTCGTCACCACCGCCAACTACAGTTCTCGTGCCAGCGTCTCCGCGATGGAGAACGCGCCAGACTCCTCGAACCGGGCGAGTTCTGTCCCGTCGCGCTCGACGATCACCGTCGGGATCAGGTCGACATCGAACGCCGCCATCCCCGGAGCGACCTTTCCGTCGTCGCCGCGTTCGACGGGGTACACCGTCACCGCACCCGGGTCGACATCGGCGGCCGCCAGTGCGGCGGCGAACGCTGGCGTCTGTTGGCGACAGTCCGGACACCAGTCTGCCGTCCAGATCCGGAACTGGAGCCCCGAGGCCGACAACGCAGTCACTGTTTCCTCGTGGGCCGCGGCGTCAAAGTCCGCTGCCGGGCGGAGCGTCTCCAGGTCGGTCTCGGCGAGGGTCGTCGGCTCGTGTGTGCTCACACCGACGCATCGGTGCCCCAGCCACACCAACCCTGCGCTCGCCGGCGACAGCGACGAGTGACCTGTCACCGACGCCGAACCAAGGTTTATATCAGACAGAGAGCCAAGGGCGAGTCGTGACGCAGATTGAGGTCTCGCTGTCGGATCAGACCGAGAGTGAACTACGGCGGCTCGTCGAGCAGGGGGAGTTCATCAACCGCGACCAGGCGGTCGAGAAGCTCCTCTCGCGCGGGCTGTCGGCCTACCAGACCACCGAAGAGGAGCCGCTCTCGGAGATGGATGAGAACATGTTCGACCAGATGACGGACGAGCAACAGGACCCCGCGCTCCAAGACGAGGGGACGGGCGACGACTACACCTTCTAGCCGTGTCTGTGGTGTGCTGTGACCCCGTCGTCGGTGCCGGAGCCGGCGACCGAGGAAGCGGCAGTGCGCCCGTGCGGCAGCCGTACCAGACCCGTTGCCGGAGCCGGGAGTGGGTTAAGTCGGTCTCGTCGTAACCTGACCCATGGACGACTCCGTGCTGGACACCATCGGCTCGCCGCTCGTCCGGGTGTCGTCGCCGCCCGGGACGACGGTCGCCGCGAAGTTGGAGTCCCGCAACCCAGGTGGGTCCGCGAAGGATCGCCCGGCCCGGGCGATGGTCCGGGCCGCGGAGGCGGCCGGCGAACTGGAGCCGGGTGACGCCATCGTCGAGCCGACCTCGGGCAACACCGGTGTCGGAATCGCCGTCGCTGGTGCTGCAAAGGGGTACGACGTACACATCGTGATGCCGGCCTCGAAGAGCCGCGAGCGCCGCCGACTGATCCGTGCGTACGGCGCCGAGATCGACCTCGTCGAGGGAGACATCACGGCCGCCCGGGAACGCGCCGACGAACTCGAATCGCGGGGGATGGTCCAACTCAGCCAGTTCGACAACGCGGCCAACCCCGACGCCCACTACGAGACCACCGGCGAGGAGATGCTCGACCAGCTCGACGGCCGGACGCCGGACGCGCTCGTCTGCGGGGTCGGCACCGGCGGGACGATCACCGGTGTCGGGCGTCGACTCCGCGAGGCGTTCCCCGAGATGGACGTGGTCGCGGTCGAACCGGCCGCGAACGCGGTGTTGTCCGGCGACGAGCCGAGCGAGGACGCCTTCCAGGGGATGGGCCCGGGGTTCGTCAGCCCGAATCTCGACACAGGACTGTTGGACGGCGTGCTCCGAGTCGAGTTGGCTGACGCCGAGGCGGAGTGTCGCCGCCTCGCCCGCGAGGAGGGGATTCTGGTCGGCCAGTCGTCGGGCGCGTCGAACCTCGCGGCACGACGCGTCGCGGCGTCGTTGGCCGACGGAGACGACCCGGGCTACCGACCGGTCGCGGTCGATGGCTGGGAGTCGCGCCCGGACGCCGGTGCGACGAACGGCGAACCGGTCGTGGTGACTGTCTACTGGGACTCCGGCGAACGGTACATGTCGACCGGGCTGTTCGCGGCCAACGACGGCGACGAGAGCTGAGACGGCTGTTTCGAACCGAAGGTTGCGTTTTCCCGAGATCGAGAAACTGCCGACAACGGCGCCCGACTCAGGCGAACGCGACGGCGTCGCCCGCTTCGGCGTCCGTGTCCGTATCCTCGATCTTCTCCCAGGCGTCCCGGAAGTCCCCCATCGTGATCTCCGTCCGGTCGTCCCGGATGGCGAACATGCCGGCCTCCGTACAGATCGCCTGGATGTCGGCGCCGGAGGCGTCCGTCGCCATCTCGGCGAGTTCGGCGAAGGCCACGTCGTCTGCGACCTCCATGTCGCGGGTGTGGATCTGGAAGATCAGCTCGCGACCTTCCACATCCGGCTTCGGCACCTCGATGAGCCGGTCGAACCGACCCGGCCGGAGAATCGCGGAGTCGAGCATGTCAAACCGGTTCGTGGCGGCGATGATCCGGATCTCACCCCGCTCGTCGAACCCGTCCATCTCCGAGAGCAGCTGCATCATCGTCCGTTGGACCTCCGCGTCCCCGGAGGTCTTCGAGTCCGTCCGCTTGGCGGCGATGGCGTCGATCTCGTCGATGAACAACACGGCCGGCTCGTTCTCGCGGGCCACCTCGAACAGATCACGCACCAGCTTCGCGCCCTCGCCGATGAACTTGTGGACCAACTCGGAGCCGGCCATCTTGATGAACGTGGCGTCTGTCTGGTTGGCGACCGCCTTCGCCAACATCGTCTTCCCGGTGCCGGGCGGACCGTGGAGTAAGACCCCACTCGGCGGCTGGATGCCGACATCGTCGAACATTTCCGGGCTCTTGAGCGGCATCTCGACGGTCTCGCGAACCTCCGTCATCTGGTCGTCGAGGCCGCCGATGTCCTCGTAGTTCACCTCCGGAGAGTGGTCGACCTGCATCACACGGGCACGCACGTCAGTCTCGTTGTCGAGCCGCTTGACGACAGACAGAGAGTTGTTGACCGCGACGCGGTCGTCCGGCTCCAGATCGTCGCGCATCTCCGTGGTGACCTCCGTCAGTGCCTCCTGGTTGTTGCCGTGTTGTTTGATGACGATCCCGTCGTCGGTGAGTTCCTGCACCGTCGCGACGAACAACGGCGACTGCTTGAGCTTCTTGTTCTCGTGGGTGAGCCGCTCTAATTTCTGTTGGTACTTGTTGTTCTCTGCGTTCGCGTCCAACAGCCGGTCACGCATCTCCTCGTTTTCCGACTCCAACACTTCGAGCCGCTCGCGGAGCGTTTCGAGTTTCTCCTGACGCGTCGCCGTCTCGTCGTTGTACGGGAGGTCGACATCCTCCACCGTCTCTGTCATTGTCCAGAGTACGGCAGTGACAGACAAGAGGCTTCGGGTACCCCCAACCACCGACAGCTCGGACCACTCGCACGTCTCTCCTGTCGACCGACCGAGAATGCCCTGCGGTTATAGAAATGCATAGTAACTATTATCCTTCAGCATACCATTCTACCAGACGAGATGAGTGCCTCAGAGTCGACGGCGGCAGACGACACGACGTTGGAAGGGTGGGAGGCGGTCGCGGAGCTCCCCCCGAGCGCCAAACTCGTCGCGAAAGTGTTGGAGTACGAGGAGACGTTGTCGCAGACCGAGATCGCCGAAGAGACGATGCTCCCGCCGCGGACGGTCCGGTACGCGCTCTCCCGGTTGGAGGAGGCGGACGTGATCCACTCGCGGTTCTCCTTC
>JAHENP010000158.1 GCA_018609965.1 Haloferacaceae archaeon | reverse complement strand
GGAACGCGAACTGTCGGAAGCCGAGTACCACGAACGGCTGTGGCACGTCCTCCAGTTTCTCCACGTCCACGACCCGGCGCCGTGGCCCGAGGAGATTCCGACGGCGCCGGACGACCCCTACTGGGAGTTCTGTTTCGACGGTGAGCCGATCTTCCCGACCTGTCGGGCGCCGTTCTACGACGACCGGATGAGTCGTTACTGCCCGGTCGGACTGGAGATCACCTTTCAACCCCGCGCGTTGTTCGAGACGATGGGCGTGACGGGCGACACCGAGGCGGGGCAACGCGCCAGAGAGACGATCCAAGACCGGCTCACCGACTACGACGGCGTCTGTCCGCACGCCGACCTGGGTGACTGGGGCCAGGACGGCGACCGCGAGTGGCCACAGTACATGTTGGAGTCGGACCCGACACAGTCGCCCGACGAGTGTCCCATCGACGTGACACGGGACCACCCGAAAGCCTCGCCGACGGTCGACCCCGTCGCCGGAGGCGGGTGGTCGTGACCGGGCCGGCGCTTCTGTTGGTCGACCTCCAACGCGGGTTCCACGCCGACGGCTGGGGGCCACGCAACAACCCGGACGCCGAGGACCGTGCCCGCCGCCTGCTCGACGCGTGGCGCGGGGCCGAGTGGCCGGTCGCACACGTCCGTCACGACTCGACTGAGCCGGACTCCCCGTTGCGGCGTGGTGCCCCCGGGTTCGCCTTCCTCGACGGGTTCGGCCCCGAGAGCGGACAGACGCCACACCGGAACCCGGAGGCGGCGTTCACGAAACGGGTCAACGGCGCCTTCCGGGAGACGGGGCTCGACGGCTGGCTCGGGACGCTCGGTGTCGACCGCGTGGTCGTCGCCGGGCTCACCACGGACCACTGCGTGTCGACAACGATCCGTGGCGCCGAGAATCTGGGCTACGACACCCTGCTCGCCCGTGACGCGACCGCCACCCACGACCGCGAGTTCGACGGCGAGGTGATCCCCGCAAGCGAGGCTCACCACACCGCACTCGCACACCTCGATGGGGAGTTCGCCACCGTCACGACGGTTGCCAACGTGATCGAGCGATTCGAACTCGGGTGAGGCGGGCGGACAGGCTGGCTCAGACCGCGGCTGTCAGTCTCGCTGTGCGGCGGGATTCGTCACCGCGCCGTCGGCCGCCGAGCCGAACGACCGGCCGTACTTCGCCATCACACCGGTGTCGTGGCCGTGTGCCGGCGGCTCGTGGTCGGCGAGCCGGCGTTCGATCTCTGCGTCGCTCAGCTCCACCGCCAGCGTCCGCTCGGGCACGTCCACCCGGACCGTGTCGCCGTTTTCCAACGCCGCAATCGGGCCGCCGACGGCCGCCTCCGGCGCGACGTGCCCCACCATCGGCCCGCGGGTCGCGCCCGAGAACCGGCCGTCCGTCAACAACGCCACGTCGTCCTCGTGGCCCTGGCCGACGACCGCGGCAGTGACACCCAACATCTCCCGCATCCCCGGGCCACCGCGTGGCCCCTCGTTGCGGATGACGAGGGTGTCTCCCGACTGGAGGTTGCCGTCCTGCACCCACGCCATCGCTGTCTCCTCGTCTTCGAACACGCGGGCGGGGCCTTCGTGTTCGACCACGTCGTCGCCGGTCACCTTCAGCACCGAGCCGTCGGGCGCGAGGTTGCCGTCTAAGACGACGATTGCGCCCTGTTCGTGGATCGGATTCTCGACCGGCCGAACCACCTCGGGGTCGACCGTCTCGTCGGCCGGCAGGTCGAGGTGGTCGATCTCCTCGGCGACGGTCCGCCCGGTCACCGTCATCGCGTCGCCGTGGAACAGCCCCGCCTCCAACAACCGCCGGACGACGACCGGCACACCCCCCTGCCGGTGGAGATCCGCCATCACGTACGTGCCGCCGGGGCGGAGATTAGCGATGTGTGGCGTCCGCCGGGAGATCTCGTCGAAGTCAGTGATGTCGAGGTCGACCTCGGCCTCCGCGGCCAACGCCAACAGGTGGAGGACGGCGTTCGTCGATCCGCCGACCGCGACCTGGAGTGCGACCGCGTTCTCGAACGACTCCCGGCTCAACACGTCCGAGGGACGGCGGCGGGCGGCGACCGCGTCGAGCGCCGTCCGGCCGGCCGTCTCGGCGACTGCGCGGCGTTCCTCGGTCGGTGCGGGCGCGGTCGCGGAGCCGAGCGGCGCTAACCCCAGTCCTTCCGAGATCGTCGCCATCGTGTTGGCGGTGTACATCCCCGCACACGACCCCTCGCCCGGACAGGCGGCGTGTTCCAACTCCTCCAACTCCCCGCGGGAGAGGTCACCCTCGGCGTGGGCACCGACCCCCTCGAACACATCCTGGATCGTCACCTGCTCACCCTGAAACTCGCCGGGGAGGATCGTCCCGCCGTAACAGAAAACGGTCGGCAGATCCGTCCTGATCGCCGCCATCATCATCCCCGGGAGGTTCTTGTCACAGCCCGCGACCGTCACCAGCGCGTCCAACGACTCCCCGAACGCGACGAGTTCGACGGAGTCGGCGATCACCTCCCGGGAGACGAGCGAGGCCTTCATCCCCTCCGTCCCCATCGAGATGGCGTCACTGATCGTGATCGTCCCGAACTCCACGGGCATCCCGCCGGCGGCGTCGACTCCCTCGTGGGCCGCCTCTGCCACGTCGTCCAAGTGGACGTTACACGGCGTCACCTCCGCGGCGGGGTTGGCGATCCCGACCATCGGCGACGCCAGGTCGTCGTCGTCGTACCCCATCGCCCGGAACATCGACCGGTGTGGTGCGCGGTCCGCCCCGCTCGTCACCTCCGCACTCGGGAGATCGGAGTCTTTCTCGTCCGGCATCCGCCCACCGGAGTCGTCGGTTCGTTGCTCGTCGGATCGTTGGCTGCTCATGATCGAGTCGTGTGTCGTCGTGTGGGTCGTCGCGCTGTGCTGTCGTCTGTGGCTCCCGTTTCGTCCGTCCGCTTGCCGCTGGTCACAGTCTGTCGATCACCGCCCGGGTCACCGCCGCGGTCGTCGCCGCCCCACCCAGATCCGGGGTGCGGGGGCCGTCCGAGAGCACCCCCTCGACGGCCGTGCGGACGGCCGTTCCCGCCTCGTCGTGGCCCAGATGCTCCAACATGAGCGCGGCCGACAACAACGTCGCCGCCGGGTTGGCGATCCCCTCGCCCGCGATGTCCGGGGCGGTGCCGTGGACCGGCTCGAACAACCCGCCGTCGCGGCCGACGTTCGCACTCGGCAACAACCCCAACCCGCCGACCAGTCCGGCCGCCAGGTCCGACAACACGTCACCCGCCAGATTCGGTGTGATCACGGCCTCGTGTGCCGTCGGATGCTGGACCAGCTCCGTCGCGAGCGCGTCCATCAGCGCCGTCTCGTAGTCGACGCCGCGCTCGTCACCGACTGCTGTCACGGCCTCGCGGAACAACCCGTCGGTCGCCTGCATCACGTTCGCCTTGTGTGCGACCGTCACCGACAGCCCGCGGTCGGCGGCGTAGTCGAACCCGAACGCCCCGATCCGCCGGGACGCCTCGCGGGTCACCACACGCGTCGTCGTCGCCACGCCGCCGGCGAGTTCCGCCTCGTGGCCGGCGTACACCCCCTCCGTGTTCTCCCGGAGGAAGACGAGATCCGTCTCCGGTTGGAGCGCGTCGACGCCGGGGAACGCCCGGACGGGCCGGACGTTCGCGAACGAGCCGACCGCCGCTCGCAGCGGGAGGATTACGTC
>JAHENP010000157.1 GCA_018609965.1 Haloferacaceae archaeon | reverse complement strand
GTGGTGATCTCCAGCGCGTGGACCTCCGTCGTCATCGCGTCGCCGACGGCGTCGTACACCATCTGGTGGCGGTTGACGATCGACTCCCCCGCAAACGCCGGCGAGACGACGACCGCGGCGTAGTGGGCGTCCGCCTGCTCGTCCTCGTAGGCGCGGGGCCGGGTGACGGTCGCGTTGGCGGCTTCGATCTCCGACTCGATCGCGTCGGCGACTGTGGACTCGTCCATACTGCTGCTGGGTCGCCGACCGGCAAAAGCCGGACGGCTCGCGACCGGACGGGACACTCTTGTCGGTGCTCGCCTCACGCCCGGTGTGACCGACACCGACAGCGCCGACAGGAGGGAACGCGTCCGCCGGCGGCTCCGCGCGGATCACGCCGCGACACTCGACCGTGTCTGGCGCGCGGCCGACGCCGTCACAGCCGAGTGGGCGTCGCCGCCGGCCGACCGGGCGGCGGTCGTCGACCCACTGGAGCGACGGCTGGGTGAGGACACGCGCCAGGAACTCCTCGGACTGTTGTCGACGGCCGTCGAGGCGCTCGGCGAGACGCTCCCAGCCGATCCGGTGCCGGCGCCGCCGTATCTCGTCGTGACCAGCCTCGGCCCGGTGTTGCGCGCGACACTGTCTGAGTGGCGGCTCGTCGTCGAACTCCGGGTGTTCGCGGTGGACCGCGACGGCGACCGGGCGACGTACCGTCGCGGTGACGATACGCTCCGGGTCCGCCTGCAGTAGCCACACCTCAAGCCCAGTCGTCCAGCCCGGTCTGTGTGAGCGCGTCGTCGAGTTTCTCGAACCCGTTGGCCACCTGGCCCTCGGGGACGCCCCACTCCTCGGTGACGTACGCCCGCGCGGCGTCGATGTCCGGCGTGACCTGCGTGTCGAACGCCGCGTCGGTGACGGGCGGATCGCGGAACAACGACCGCACGGCGTCGGGATTCGCGACCGTCGCCCCCTCCGTTTCCAACGCCGCGAACAGATCGCCGTGTTCCTGCAACAGGGAGACGGCCGTCTTCGGGCCGATCCCGGACACGCCGTCGTTGAAGTCCGTCCCACAGAGGATCGCGGCGTCGATCAACTGCTCGCGGGTGAGATCGTGGTGCGCGAGCGTCGCCTGCAGCTCCATCAGCTCCGGACTGCCCGACCCGGTGAACTGCCGGAGGGTCTGTAGCCCGCCGAACAGGAGCACGTCGTAGTCTTCGCTGACGACGTAGTCGGCCGCACCGGTCGCGTTCATGTGGGCGGCCTGCGCTTCCCCCTCGGCGGGCGCCTCGACGATTGGCACGTCCAACAGTCGGAGCAACTCCCGGGAGGTGTCTTGGATCGTCCTGGTGAGCCGTTGTGTCTGGGCCGCCAGCCGCGCCGCCTCGACGCTGTCACCGCGTTCCTCGGCGGCCGCGCGGCGTTCCTCGGCGGCCTCGCGTTGTTCGCGGCGACGCTCTACCTCGTCGCTTTTCAACTCGGTCGGGCCGCCGTCGAAGACGAACACCGGCGTGAGATTGTTGTCGAAGAACTTCGGCAACCCCTTCACGATCCCGATCAGGTTCGCCACCTCCTCCCCGTCGGCGGTGGTGTACGCCGCCTCGGCGGTGAACCGGACCGTCGTGGTGAGGTACCGGTAGAGCCAGTTGTGCGCGTCGACCGCGACCACCCCCGAGACCTCGTCGACCGACACGTCCCGCAGCGCGGCGATGTCGCGGAGATCCGCGTTTCCCATACCGGTTGTTGGCGTGGCCGACACTTCAACCGTCGCGATACGGGACGGCCCGTCGCCGGTGACTCCGAGCCAGTCAAGACCACGCCCCGACTACGACACCGTGTGCGCGTCCACGACATCGGCGACGGTGCACCCGCACACGCCGTCGTTGCCTGCCTCCACGGCGACGAGCCGTGTGGGGTACGGGCCGTCGACTACGTTCGCGACCATCAGACGGCGCTCACGGGGCCGGTGCGGCTCGTCGTCGCCAACGAGCGGGCGCTTGCGGCAGACAGCCGCGGTGTCGACGAGGACCTCAACCGCGTGTTCCCGGGTGACCCCGCGGCTGACAGCCACGAGTCGCGGCTGGCGGCCGAACTGCTCGACACACTCGACGGGCTGACCGTGTTGGATCTCCACTCAACGGTGTCCAGCGCCGAGCCGTTCGCGGTCGTCGGCCGGCCGACCGACCGGTCGCTCGCGCTCGCCGCCGCGACCGGCACCGAAAGCGTCGTCGACGCGAGCTACCTCGGCGGCGGGCTGTTGGCCCACGTCGACGGAGTCGCCGTCGAGTGTGGCCGGCAGGGGTCGACCGCGGCCGGCGGCGTCGCGGTCCGTGTGACCGCCCGGTTCCTCGCGGCCGTCGGACTGTTGGAGGCGCCCGACGACCTGTTGGCGGGCGCCGACACCGCCCCGGGGTTCGTCCCGACCGGGGCGTCGGCCCACCGGCTCCCGCCGCGCGACACGCCGCCGGTGTTGTTCCGGATCGTCGGGCCGGCCGGCGAACCGAACGACGTGTTCGTGGCCGAGAACTTCACCCGGGTGGCCGCCGGCGAACCGTTCGCACGCCGCGACGGCGAGCCGGTGACGGCCAGCGAGCCGTTCTCCCCGGTGTTGATGTCGACCGACGGCTACGCAGACAAGCTCGGCTACCGTGGGACCCGTGTCGGGCGGCTCGACACGCCGACGACAGAGTGAGCGTCGTCATCTCAAACGGGAGTGTCGCCACCTCGGACGGCGACAGAAGACGGCCTCGCTGACACCTCTCTCGGGGGGGTCGTCAGTTCGACTGGTCGTCGTCGTCTTTCAACTCCTCCAGTTCCGCCTCAACCTCGGCGTCGGCCGCCTCCTCGTCGAGTTCCGAGAGGTCGGCGTCCCCACCACCGCTGGTGTCCGGCTCGGGGTCGGCTTCGGCTTTCCCCATGTCGGATTTGAGCGTCTCTAGCTCCGTCTCCACCTCGCGGTCGGCCCGCCCCTGTTGGAGTTCCTGGTCGATCTCGTCGCCGTCCGAGAGTGCGTCGTCGAACGTCCCGGTGGCCTGGAGTTCGTCCATCGCCTCCGAGCGCGCCTCCATCTCTTCGGTGCGTTCCTCGGCGCGGTCGATCGCCCGCCCCACGTCGTTCATCTCGTCGCCGACGCCCGACATGGCCTCTGTCACGCGGTTGGACGCCTCGGCGGCCTCGTAGCGCGCCTTCATCGTCTCCTTTTTTGTCTTGAACTCCTCGATCCGGCTCTGGAGCTTGTTCTTCTTTTCGACCAACTGATCCTGGGTGTTCTGGAGTTCCTGGATCTGGCCGTCCAACTCCTCGATCTGGCTCATCTTCGACTTCTTCTTCTCCAACGCCTTCCGGGCGAGATCCTCACGGTCCTGTTCGACCGCCTCGCGCGCCTGTTCGTTGTGTTTCTCGACGTTGTCTTCGAGGTTGCGCTTCTGCATCTCCAGTCGTTTCTTCTGGGTCGTCAGGTCCGCGATCCCTTGTTTGACCTCCTGGAGTTCGTCCCGCATCTGCTCGTAGCTGTAGTCGAGTGTCTCCGACGGGTCTTCTGCCCGGTTGAGGAGCGTGTTGATCTTCGACCGGACGACGTACGATGCCCGAGAGAGGATTCCCATACTCGTGTATTGGGACTCTGCCAGTTAAATCCTGATCACACGTCTCAGTTTGCCACCCACTCGCTCCGACCTGCGGGCCTCGGCGATGTCGTGAGTTTGACCCGCGCACCGACAGCGCCGTGAACCAAGTTCGCGCACGGCGACAGAGTCCTGTGGATCGCGTCCCACACGAGAGTGTGACCGACGACATTCTTCTTCCGGGTGGACGCGACGTTCGTGGGCGGCTGGACCGTGTAGACGACGACTCGACTGCACCCGACGCCTGCGTGGTCGCGTGTCCGCCACACCCCCAACACCGCGGGCACCGCGGGGACGAACGACTCCGGGCCGTCGCCGACGGACTGACGACGCGTGGTCTCGACTGTCTCCGCTTCGACTACGGTGACTGGGACGAGGGGTACGGGGAACGGGCGGACGTGCGCCACGCCGTCGACTGGGCGCGCGAGCGCTACGACCGTGTCGGGCTGTTCGGCTTCAGCTTCGGCGGCACGCTCTCGTTGCTCGTCGCGAGCGAGACACACGAGCCGGGTCGCCGCGCCGACACCGGGGAGCCCGCCGACACCGCTTGGCCCGTCGACGCCGTCAGCGCGCTCGCGCCGACGGCACGGATCGACGCGACGTTGGACGCCGCCGCGGCGCTGCCGGCGATCAACTGCCCAACGCAGGTGGTGTACGGCACGCGCGACGACACCGCAGACTGGGAGCCGGTCGTGGCGGCCGCCGAGGACGCTGACGCGACAACAGTCGAGTTGGCGGCCGACCACTTCTTCGTCGGCCAGGCCGACACCGTGGCGGACCACGTTGCCGGCTGGCTCCCGGACGCGATCGACCGTGTGGGGCCGTAACACACCAGATCGTGACACATGTTCTCGTCACACGGCCGCCCGCGACCCGAGCTGGAATTTCCGAACCGACGGGAAATCTCGCGGATTCCCGCCGAACCGTGCGCCGTCTCGCCCGTTCGCCACAGGGATGTACACACGTGTTCGACGAACACCCGAATCGTGTGACAGATACACACTCCAATTCCACTCTCGTGGACGAACGACAAGGCTTATACGTCGTTCCGGCGTCTGTTGAGTTGCTATGGCAGAAGGGAAGGTCGACTTCTTCAACGACACGGGCGGTTACGGTTTCATCGCGACTGACGACTCCGAGGAGGACGTGTTCTTCCACATGGAGGACGTTGGCGGACCGGACCTCACCGAAGGCGAAGAGATCGAGTTCGAAATCGAACAAGCAGAGAAGGGTCCGCGCGCGACGAACGTCGTCCGCCAGTAGACTCCGTCTACCGGACTTTCAACTACCACTTTTTAGAGACGCGACCCGGACAGCAGTGCGT
>JAHENP010000156.1 GCA_018609965.1 Haloferacaceae archaeon | reverse complement strand
TGGTAGGTGTATCTGTTGGGGTGTCGGTGGGTGTGTCTGTGGGGGTACTGGTCGATGTGTTCGTCGTGGTGTTGGTAGGTGTGTCTGTGGGGGTACTGGTGGGTGTATCCGTGGGGGTGTCCGTGGGGGTACTGGTAGGTGTATCTGTTGGGGTGTCGGTGGGTGTGTCTGTGGGGGTACTGGTCGATGTGTTCGTCGTGGTGTTGGTAGGTGTGTCTGTGGGGGTACTGGTGGGTGTATCTGTGGGGGTCGGTGTGGTCGTCGGCGTCTCGCTCGGCGTCACCGTATCGGTCCTTCCCTGGGTTTCGGTCTGGGGCACTGCCTCCGCCTTGGAGGGATCTACTGACTCGACGATGTCGGTGGAGAGTTCCTGAAATTTGATAAGTATCCGTGGGAACGAGAGGTACCAAGCGGCAAACAGCATTATGGCGAACGCTGGGACGAGCAACGAAGTGAACACAGGCAGACTCTCTCGACTGGCGGGAGTCAGGAAGGGGTAGTACCGGTCGATCAGCTCGATGAACTGCCTCGCAACGGCGAAGTAGACGAAGAATCCGACACCGACGATGGTCGTGACCGGGTGGACGAAGACGATCCCGGTGAACAACAGCGAGGCACACCCGAGTTTCGGCAGATCGATATCTCTATGAAATCCGAGTGCCAAAACCGAAATAAACAGATAAAACGAGAAAAACGCCGGTATCACCTGAGTATGATAGAGGGAGAACAAGAACGGTGCGGTTACCGCGACCGCGTAGGCTCCACCGCTTCGACCGAGAAAGCTCCAGCCGAGAATCACGACCCCCAACAAGTACAGTACGTATGCCACGACGGTTGTAGCGTACCCGACACTCTCTATCGAGAGACCTCCAATCACCACGAAAGTCGCCTGAAGCGTGTGGAACCCCGGATAGATGTTGTTCTGGCTGGGGTGACCGGTCTCGACGAGCCTTCGTACCTCTCCGAGGTGGGTCAGTACGTCTCCGTGTCCGGTGACCGGGTACCCGCGGAGGAACCCCAACGAGAGGATGACGATGTTCGACAAGAGGATCAACGCCGCACCGATCCACCACGCATCTCCCGAACCGTGCCGTTGGTCGATCATGACGCTTGTGACGCCGGCGACCGTTCCGAGAATCAACAGTGCCGTGACACTCGCCGGTAACGCTGCGTACAACGACAGTTCGTAGCCGGTTGCGGTCGACGTACTCGCCAGGACGACTCCGGCGAGGGCGACCGAGAGAAAACCACCGGCGGCGACGAGGACGGAAGGTGTGTTCTGAGATACATCCAACCTACGACGGTTCATCCTTACACCTGTTCCGTTTGCGCCGTCTTTATTTCTTCGAATTTCTCTCAGCGTTTCCTACTGGTAATGACTCTCTTCTCACACCTGGAAGATATCAACCTCGATACAAGTATTCCGATCCTGTCTGTTTCCTCGACAGCCAGTCGGTGGTCCCACAGACGAACACGTACAGTCTCTGGAAACGTCTCCGGTCAGTACGAGTCTGTTGTCGGTCTTCAGACCGGCGGTACCACTCGGGACACGTGTACCAGCCCTTCGAGAACCCTACTCGACGTACCCCAGCGACCGCAGATTGTCCCTGACTTTTTCTTCACGTTCCTCGTCTCGCCCCGCCTCACTGTCCTCGAGTTCGGGCCGTCGTTTGACGACCTCTTCGAGTACGAACGTGACGTACGACTCGACAGAATCGAACTCTGTCTCCTCGACACGTTCCGAGATCCGCCCGTGGAGTTCGTCTGGGACTTCGATTTTCATTCTACTCGGATCGTATCGATAGATGCTAATAGGTGTTGTGGACGCGAATCGGGAAGCACAGCAATTATGCTGGAACCCAGATATCTCTTCACGATGGCCGACAGTACGAAGATTCTCTCTGGAGTAGAACGACACCCTGCCGCCGATAATCCTGTCTTGACCGCAGCAGATGTCACCGATGTCGAGAACTGTAGTTTCGTCGCCGATCCGTTCGTGTTTCGTGTCGACGGTCGCTACTACATGTTCTTCGAGGCCGGTGCCTCACCGAACGTCTTGGCGTACGCAGAGAGTTCCGACGGGATCGACTGGACGTACGGCGGTGTCGTCCTCGAAGCCGATACCCAACTGTCGTTTCCACAAGTGTTCCGGAACGACGGCTCGTGGTTCATGATTCCGTCGCTCTCACCGGGCACAGAGGCTGTCCGTCTGTACGAGGCTGTGGACTTCCCGACCGTCTGGGAACGATCCGAGACGCTACTCTCGGGTCGGCCGCTGGTCGACCCACTGCTCGTCAGTCGCGGTGAGTACTTCTGGCTCCTCTGTGCCGACACGAGCTTCGATTGGTTCTCTCGGGACGCCGTCGACCGGCTCTGTCGCCGGCCGCCTAGCTACTCGCTGCGAGTGTACTACGCACGGGAACTCACCGGCGACTGGAACCCAGTCGACGGCAATCCAGTGTTGAAAGACCGGCGTGCCCAACGCCCGGCGGGGCCGGCAGTGACGACCGACGACGAACTGTTCACGTTCTTCCAAGAGTGGCAGCGCGACGGGCCGGTCGCCGTCCAGTCGTATCGTGTGACGGAGCTCTCACAGTCGGGGTACACGCACACGGAGACGGCGGCATCGAGGGTCGTCGCTGCTGGTCAAGACGGCGAGTGGACACAGAAGGCGATGCACCATCTCGACACCTCGTTGTCGGAGTCGGACGGTCTCGTCGTCGCGGACGGGAAGGGCCCAGACGGGAACTGGCGTATCGGCGTGTTCCGTCCGACTTAGGCTGGCGACCGGCAGACGTAGTACAGCCACGGCTCGATATACTTCAGGAGGCGAGAGTCAGATTCGTCTTCGACAGCCAGTACGTCGAACCCGGCGTCACGAAGACGCTGCTGTTCGCGTCGCGGGTCGGCGTAGAACTGGTAGAAAGTGAACTCTTCGCTCCCCTCGGTGAGGGATGTCTCTCTGTACTGCCGAGAGACGTTTCCGTTCAGGAGGTGCGTCGTCAGGTACGACCACCACTTCAGCGGGTTGATCGGCAACCAGAACTTGTTGTGGGTGGTGTAGACGAAGTGGCCGCCAGGTCTGAGTACACGGCGGACTTCCCTGAGCGTCTGCTGGCGTCTCTCGATGGGTGAGACGTTGTCGATTCCGTTGAACGGGAAGATGACACAATCGAAGGTGTCGTCCTCGAAGGGAAGTGTCGAGGCGTCTGCGACCCCGAACTCCGCCTCCAACGACCGCTCTGCCGCAGCAGAGACCATCCCGGGAGCCACGTCGACGGCAGTGAGAGACCCACAGAGCTGCTGGAGATACTCGGTGACTCTTCCTTCCCCACACCCCAGTTCGAGCACTCGATCGTCGGCCGAGACGACACGGCTCAGGATACGTCTCTCGCCACGTTTTATATGTTGTTTGTCATTCTTGTAACGAGAGATGATCTCGTCAGAGTCGAAGAATGCGCGGTTCTGGCGTTCGATGTCCTCGGTCACGGTGGTGCTGTGAGCGGGCACCTACTAATTACTCCCTATTCGCTTCGAGCAACAATCTCCCAAAGCGGTAGACCAACGAGGTAGGTGAAATGCCAGATTCGAAAGTCATCACTGGCTCGATTCGTCCCCCGTACTGTCGTTTGTAGGACGAGACGCTGTCACGGTGATCGACGACCGTTCCACCCATGTCGTAGTAGTCGTAGCCCTCGTCGATGGCGTGACGCATTCCGTGCCGGTGAAGGAGTTGTGACGGGTAGTGTTCGTAGTCCTCGGCAGCGACAGCAGCGATAAGATGTCTCAGACGACCGGACACGTCGTCGGTCACGTAGACGTGGTAGCCACGCCGCTCCCCGTCGACGACGGCTGTCGTGATCAGGAAGGAATCGGGGGCTCGTTCGGCGACTGTCTGGAGGAACTCCGGTGAGATGCCACCCTCGTCGACAGTCTCTCTGTAGTGATCACAGACCGTAGACAGTACTGTTCGCTCCGCGGGTAGCTTTTCGACGGCGAAAGACTGGTCAGTTGCCTTCCGGAGTTCGTAGCGCCGATCTTTCGAGAGTCTCTCCCGAACAGCCTCCCAACTGTCGAGTTCGACGACGTACTTGCCGGACAACTCCGCCCGATAGCCGCACTCCGCGAGCTGTGCACGGTACGAAAGCGCGCTCGCCCCTTCCATCAGGAACGTACTCACGGCCGTCCCTGCCGTACCGCAACTGTCGAGACGGTTGAGGATGCCGTCGAGAACAGCCTCCCGGTCGTTCGACATCAGTGGTCCACCCAACCCGTGTGGAGTCGACAGCAGGCGGTGGAGTGGGCCACGATCCATTTCCGTCCGGAAACTCGGGCAGACACCGACGATCCCGCCGTTCTGTTCGACGAGGACGTGTCTCGGGTCGGCGTCCGCTGCCGTCTCGATGCTTTCGAGCCAGTCTACCGTGTGGTAGATCGTTCCGCGGTCGGACTGTCTCACGAAGTTGTTCCACCGGTTCGCGTTGGTGTCAGAGATACTGCGGAGAACCTGTGTGTCGAATGCCACGGCTACACCTCCTGAAGCTGTCGCAGCGAGAGCACTCGATTCTTGATACGGGTGCGTTCCGACCGCACAGGTTTCGACACCGTCGACGACGGATTGTCGAGTGCTCCGGTGATCGCTTCGCCGTCCATCTGTTCTGGTGCCCCGTAACCGAGAGCGTTCAAGAGTGTCGGTGCGACGTCGATGATGTCCGCCGTCCCACGAGCCTCGACATCTCGGAAATCGGGACCGCTAGCGACGAGAATACCGTCCTGTGCGTGCATCCCGGAGTTCGGCATCGCGCGCTCGGAACGAGCGACTGTCTGACCCTTGTCGAGACCGGCCCACAGTCTGACTCCTCCTGCTCCACGAACGACCAAGTCCGGAGCGTGGTCGACGTAGTAGCCCTCGTACACGTCGTCCTTGTCGGCGACAAACTCTATCAGTTCCTCTCCGTCGGGACCACGGAGAGCACGGAGGTCGTCGGCCAATCTGTTCTTCAGTTTCGAGAATTCCGACTCGGGGACGATCCCGTTCTGCTGTCGCCCCTCGAGGTTGATGTACATGCCGGGAGACGCACCGAAACGGTACACCTCGGTCTGTTCCCAGTCTAACTGATCTGCCATATCACTCTCGTCGGGAAGCTGACTAGATACGCGGCGTTTGAGCCAACCTGGGACGAGATACTCCAACACGGAGCCGTCGGCCAACTTCTTCAGTTTCATCCCCAGAGAAGTACTCACTGACTCGATACTCGTGTCCGAGGCCGTGTACCCGTTCGCGGCGAGAAAGTTGTCCAAGTCGACTTCGACATCGACGCCCGTGAACCCGTGGTCACTCGCTACCACGACGTTCACTGGCTCGTCGAAGCAGTCGAGTATTCGTCCGATGGCTTCGTCTACACGCTCGTACAGTCGTGGAATCGCGTCGGCGTAGTCGGACGGACGGTGCGCCTCGTGTTCCTCGTCCATGAACGCCCAGAAGTGGTGCTGGAGGTGATCGACCGCTTGAAACATCAGGAAGTACAGCGGGATGTCGTACGTCGATACGAGTTCACAGAACAGTTCCTCGCGTGCACCTATCCGCCTGAGTTCCGATTCGACGATCTCGTCTTTGTCGTCTTCCCAGTCGAACTGGTGGTCGTAGTACTCCGGGAGCCTGTCCGCCAAATCTGGTGGCTGCGTTATGAGATCCTCGTTGACACGGGCGAGACTTCCTTGAACGAAGAACGAGCAGTTGTCGTTGTACGGCACCATCGGAATCGACGCCAACCCGATGCCCTCTCGGATGTAGTCCCAGAAGTATTCGAAGTCTTTCTTCCTCGTGTCGTTGAGATAGAAATCTGAGGTCCCGGGATCGTGACCGATAAAGTCGAACAGTCCGAACCGGCCTGGGTTCTGACCGGTCACAAACGCCGGCCACGCGACAGACGTGAACGGTGGATCGGTACTCGATAGATCGGCGTGGTAACCGTCCGCCATCAGAGAGGAGAGGTTCGGCATCCTCGCCTCGATGTCGTCGACGACATCGAAGGTCGCACCGTCGAACCCGATGATAACTGTCTGTACCATGTACCAAGACCGTAATCAACCACGCTCTTTGGCATTTCGGTCTCCGATATCGTCCAACGTCGACCGAATCCACGTCCGGAGGGTCTCGTCGATGGCCACCAGCGTAAGACCGTACACTATCGCGCCAAGCAGTACGAGGCCCAGTGTCACCGGGAGACTCTGTCCGGACGTGAGTTCCTCTCGACCGAACAAGACGACGACAGACATCACCAGACTACTCGCCAGTTGTCGGGACCAGTGGTGCCACTGGAAGATCTCCACCGACGGAAGAGTCTGCTTCAGTACACGGACGCCGAACAGAAACGAGGCCGTCATCGCAGTGGCCGTCGCGACGGCGGCTCCAAGTATCCCGTACGGCGGTACCAAGAGAAGTAACAGAGCGACGTTCAGACCGGTCGTCGTGGAGCTGATCTTGAACGCCCTCTCCGGGTCGTCCAATCCGTAGAGTATCTGGTGGATCGGCTCGTACAGGCTGAACGCGATGGAACCCACGGACAACAAGACGAGTGTCGTAGTGCCGTACTCGAACGCGTAGACCGTCTGTAAGATGAGGTCGCCGACCGTCACTGCACCGAACAACAACGGGACCGAGATGATGGTCGTGTATCTGAATACGGGGGAGAGAGTTGCCGGATCGAGGTTGCTCTGTTCGTCGATATTACTGACTTCCGGGTACAGTGTCTTCCCGATAGACGAAGAGAGGGTGAATCCGAACTGAGACAGTCCATTCAACACGCCGTACACACCGACCGGACCATCGGCGACGAACCACTTGAGGACGAGTATGTCGTACCACCGGTCCCGAGTGCCGAAGAACGAGTCGAGATACGAGAACTTCCCGAACTGAACGAGAGACCGTATCTGTTCACGACCGGGTCTGGCAGGGATATTCGTCGGACTCAACAGGAACGCTGCGACCGCGGCGAACGCAGAGCCGGCGACGACACCGCCGACAAGCCCGGCAGCGTCGAACCCGAGGAGTATCAGGCCGAGTTGTGCGACCACGACCGCCGTGTTGCGAACGGTGTCCGTGAGTGACGCGAGACCGACCCGGTGAGACCCGGCAATCGTCTGCCTGTAGGTACTGTAGACGACCATTATCGACAAAAAGAGAGCCATTGCGACGACGGCCCCTTCGACACCGATGTATGCGTCGAACTGCGGACCAACGAGGAACAACAGGCCCACGACACCGACGGTGATCGTAGACAGGATCAACAGTGCGGCTCCGAGTATCTCTCGATCACGACGTTGTTCGGAACCGACCGGCGTCTCAGAGAGTCGTTTGATCAGTGCCTGACCGATCCCCAGTGATGTCGTGATGCTGAGGAGGCGGTAGGCAGACATGAATGCGAAGAACGACCCCAGAGCCGACTCACCGGCGAAACGTGCGAAGAGTATCGATCCGACGAGACTGACTCCCCTGTTACCGACGCTAGATAAGAAGGTGACGAGGGCGTTCCGTGTGATTCGACGTTCTCTTTCCATCTACCTGACGGGGTATCCACGTTGTTCGGTAGCAGCCGACGTAGATAGTACAAGCAAAGTTCGAGATGCTAGGGTTCACCAGATAAGTGAGCGTCGTCGGCCAGACGGTCCGGAACTGCCCTCCGTCGGAATCGACGGTCGAATCCGGTCTGGTGTCGTCGACACGAACTGGCGGTACGCACACTGCCTGTTTCACGGGGTCAATTATATAAATGGTGCACATTGGTTTGCACTCTGATCACCTTGCTTGCTGCCTAGCAGAGACGAACAACGTAGTGGACACGCCCAGAGAGACACAGATACGACAGTCTACGCCACCGCCTCACCGACGAGGCTCGGACGAACTGATGTTTTTGTACTTTCTCTGTAGCTCTTCGGCAGTCACGACACCGTCGTACAGCCGGAACTCGTCGACAGTTCCGGTGAGTCGAGTGTTGCCGTTCCGGGTCCCAAACTGGAGCGGTCCAGGGCCAAGCACTCGGTCGAGGTCGGCGATCGACTCCACCCCGACGAGCGTTCCGTCGGCGTACAGGCGGAGTTCACCTGCCGATCGGTCGACGACTGCCGCGACCTGCGTCCAGTTGCCTTCGTCTGGCGATGCCACGCCGTACACTGCTACCGACTGGCCATCCGTGTCTACGAGTCGGACACCGATGGTGTCGCTGCGAGCCTTCTCCATCAGTTGGTACCGGCCACCGGAGTCTGCGGTCTTTGAAACCAACGTACCGTATCCTTCAGATTCCCCGCCTTCGAGCCCCCGAGCCCACAAGACAACGGTGAAGGAGTCGCCCCGGTTGAGGTACGAGACGTTCTCGACACGCGCATCATCGTTGCCGTCGAACCGGAGTGCGTCACCAGCGACGCCTGCGACGGTTGCCGCCCCAGAGACACGACCTGGGTCGTCGTGAAACACCTCCCGGAGTTGCCCGTCGTCGAACGTAATGTGTGCCCGGTGTCGTCCGACCGTGTCACCGTTCAATACAGCGGTACGTTCGACCGTCGAAGTCTGCCCGAAGACATCGTACGATCCAGTGTACGGAAGTCGGACGCTGTAGTCGCCGTACCGATTGGTTTCGACGACCCGGCGATACGTGACAGTCCTCCCTGAGACAGTTACGTTTCGCGTGACGACGACAGTCTCGTTTGACGGTCCAACACCGGTCACGAGCGCGCCGGGGACGAACTCGAACACCTTCCGGCCGCCGCCGTCCGCGACGGAGACGAGTCGGTACCGACCCAGCCCGGCTCTCCCGTCAGCGTCGCTCCCGTGGTTGTCGTGGAGTCGTGCGTGCATTGTGCGGTCGCCACTGTCGACCGACCCGGTGACGACGAACCGCACTTGGCCGGAGAGCTGGTCGGCCCACCGGCCGGGGTCGGTCGAACGGACGAACCTGGTGTGCACCTCTCTGGCGTACCCGAAGCCCATACCCTCCCCACCGACGACGTAATTGTACACCCGGTTGCGCCCCCACTCGCTGAGGACGTACGAGTCGTCGATTCCGTTCTCGTCGGCGTAGGCCCGCGTCTCGACGGCCGTCTGGTAGATATCGTCCTCGATGGTCACCTGTTCGATCTTTACCCACGTCTGGACCATCCCCAGTCCACTAACGAGGAGGAACAACAGCAGGAGCGCCGAGGCGGTCTGTCTGTCTGGCAGCGACACCGACGGCAGCCGCCTGCTGTCGGTCACCATGTGGTGGCCCGGCGACTCGGCGACCATATCGGTCCACGCCGCCAGCAGAAGGAAACCGTAGCCGACAAGCGGTGCGGCGACGACTGCCAACGGCCCACTGAACCGCACTTGCACCGCGGCGAACGCGAGAAACACCAGCGTGTACGTCGCGACCACCGCCACGCCGGGGTCGTGGGTCTGTCGGGCGATTTCTGCTGCCCACACGACTGTCCCCAGCAGGAGCGGAAACACCAACCCAAAAAAGAGGAGTGGAGTGACGATCACTCCCGTACCGGCGGCGAACAGCGACCGCGTCTCGGCGATGCTGGAGCCCGTCGTCGACCCGAAGTACGCCTCGGCGGCACCCAGCGTCTCCGTCACCGACGGGACGGCCAGGACCACTCCGAGCCCGACGACGGCGATGGTGCCACCGACGACGGCGGGGAACACCCACCAGCCGTGGTCGCGTGCGGCGACCACGCGAGCGACGCCGGCGGTCAGACCGGCTCCGGCGGCCACCAACGCCACCACGAGCCACCGATACGTCTGCAACCCCAACACAGTCGCCACGACGGCGGTACACGCCGCCGCGCCGCCGAACGCAGCCAGAACGGCTGGCCGGACTGGGTCCCGTTCCGCCTGCAGGTCGAGGGCAGCGACGACCGGAATTACGACCGCTAGCGGGAGGAGGTACAGTGGACCTCCGCGCCACGCGAGCGCCTGGACAGTCACACCGGCCGCGAGCACGAGGCCGGCGGTGACCGACCGACCGCCGAACCGCGCACGGTCGCGGGTGAGGAGGACGACCAACCCGTACAGTGTCGCCGCCAGCGCGAGGTAGTCAAAAGAGTGGTGATCAGCGAACCCGAGTGAGGTGCGGAACGCGTGGACCGGGACGAACGCCAGCAGCGTCACCGCGGCGAGTCCGACCCGTCTGTCGCCGGCAACCGTCACCGTCGTCCCGTACACGAACGTCGTCGAGACGACAGCCATCACCACAGGGTACACTGCGAAGACACCGCCGGACGAGCCGACGAGCGAACTCGCGGCCCACAACGTCACCACGAACAGGAAGTCATCGCCGGAGACCCGTGCCCACGCACCGGTCGTCGACGGCTCGTCGGCCACAAGCAACTGGTCGACGAGCGTGCGGTAGTAGTACGGGTCGTTCCCCGAGAGAACTACCGCGCCGTCCCGGAAGACACTGCCAGCGGCCGGCACGGTCCGAGCGAGAACCACGAGGAGCAGTGCCCCGCACAGCAGCGTGAGTGCCTGCGTCGAGACCGGGACGGTGAGGGACCCGAAGTCGATACCGCCGGACTCGGTGTCGTCTGTGACCGCCTCGCCGTCGAGTGTCGTCGCAACTACCTCTGGGTCAGCCAGTCGGTAGCCACCATCCACCGAAACGATCACTCCGCGATCGACAAGTTCACCGAACTCACCGCTGTCGATGGGAACGTCGTCGAACTCCCACACCTCGCCGCGGTCTGCGTCAAGCACCGCCGCGAGTGCCGCGGCCAACTGTTTGTCGTCGGCGATGTCGGCGACCGTTTCACCGAGGTCTGTCACGCTCGATAATGGCCACCGACGATTAATAAGTACCCCGGGGTCCTCGTCTGTCGTGTACATCCGCACGACCGGCCGGTGTGACGGTACCACAGAGAGAAGACTTATTTTCTACAGCCCCGTCTGTGGAGGTATGTGGCCGTGGGGACACGCAGCCGTCGGGTACCTCCTCTACAGAGTGTACACGTGGGGCACCGACACGCCGCTCCGTGGCGGTCCGGTCGTCGCGCTCGCGGTCGGGACGCAACTCCCCGACCTCGTGGACAAGCCGCTCGCGTGGCAGTTCGGTATCCTCCCGACAGGTCGATCGCTAGCACACTCGCTGCTCGTGGCGTCGCCGGTGGTCGTCCTCGTCGGTATCCTCGCAACGGCCGTCGGTCGACGTGCCCACTGGGTTGGCTTCACGGCCGGCTACGCCGGCGGGATATTCGGGGACGCGTGGTTCCCGCTCCTCACGGTCCAGCCGCGGTTCCTCCGATTCCTCCTGTGGCCGTTAGGTCGGCGTGTCGAGTACAAGACGGCCGGTAGCGTCTCCGCACACGTCGCCACCGCGGAGGTCGGACCCCGAACGCTGGTCGGCGTCGCGTTGTTCGTCGCCACCACTGTCCTGTGGATTCGGGACGGAGCACCAGGATCAACCGTATTACGCCCCGAAAGGCTCGGTGCAGCTATTATCAACCGATTTGGATGATCTCTCTGCTTACTCTACAAGTATATAATGCTATATTTGAATATAATTTAGTCTTCACTAGAATGTTGGATTCTAATGCATGTCGTCCTGTTCACCAGCCCGACGCTCCCCGGTCACGACGATCGGTACGTACCTAACGGCGGTATCTCACTATTGTATAGTCTCGACCACCAGCCGGACGTTGGGCGGCTTCGTCGATCAAGGTTGTAATGAAGGTGGTATCAACACAGGCAGACGAAGGGCCCATAGACGGTGAGATAGAGACGTGGTAACCGGGAAGGATACTCGTCCCGGCCGGGGTGGTACGACATATCGGAGATTACAACTCAGAGGAGTATACATCACATTGTATGAAGGGCAACCGTGTTCTCGTCACGGGCGGAGCCGGCTTCATCGGCTCGAACCTCGCGAACAGCCTCGCCGAAGCCAACCAGGTCACCGTCGTCGACGACGGCTACCTCGGCACGCCGGAGAACCTCCACGACGATGTCGAGTACGTCGAGGCGAGCGTCACGGACGACGACCTCCCGACGGATGTCGACGTGTTGTTCCACCTCGCGGCGCTGTCCTCGTACGCGATGCACGAGGAGGACCCCGCACGCGGCGCACGGGTCAACGTCGAGGGGTTCGTCAACACGGTCGAACAGGCACGCCACGACGGCTGTGAGACGGTCGTCTACGCGACCACCTCCTCGATCTACGGCAACCGGACGGAGCCGTCACCGGAGACGATGGCCGTCGAGGCGAACACGGGCTACGAGGCCTCGAAGCTCGCCCGCGAGCGGTACGCGGAGTACTTCCACAACTTCCACGACATGACGCTGGCCGGCCTGCGGTACTTCTCCGTCTACCAGGGGTACGGCGGCAGCGAGGGCCACAAAGGCGAGTACGCCAACGTGATCGCACAGTTTGCCGAGGACATGGCGAACGGCGACCAGCCGGAGTTGTACGGCGACGGCGAACAGACCCGCGATTTCACACACGTTGACGACGTGGTGCGCGCGACCGCGCTCGCGGCCGACCACGAACTCCAAGGAGTCTACAACGTCGGCACCGGCGAGCAACACAGCTTCCTGCACGTCGTCGACCTGATCAACACACAACTGGGTACCGACGTAGAGCCGGCGTTCGTCGAGAACCCGATTCCGGAGGACGTGTACGTCCACGACACGCTCGCGGACTACTCGCGGTTCCACGAGGCGACCGGCTGGGAGCCCGAGATCGACCTCGAAGCCGGGATCGAACGGGTCTGCTCGGAGTACGTGGAGTAGCGTATACCCTGCAACGTCCCAGTGAGCTGCTCCGGTACCGTCTCCGGAAAATCCCCGACGAAATTGAGCGAATCGTAGTTGTTCCCAGTTTACATACGTCAGCAAAGTAACGAGTGGGACAACACATACCAGTGGTGAGTGTCACAGTTAGAGTATGGCGACAGGACACTCTGTCAAAACAGAGGTCGGTAGCGACGGTGTGGTAACACTCCCGTCGCCGCTCCGAGACCGGCTCGGTATTGAGCCAGGCGATGTGCTCCGATGGAGTGCCGACGAGTCCGGAACAGTTTCACTCGAAGTGGTGCAACAGCGTGAGGGTGTATTCGACGACTTCGAACCCGTTGACGCCGGCGAGACAGACGCCGTCGAAGTGGAACGTGAGTTCGGCTCCGAGTGATGCCGGCAGTCCTGTTGGACACGAACGTTCTGTTCGCCGCCGCCAGTGCTCGTGATACACACCACGACACCGCACGAGAGATCATCAGTGGGATCGACCGTGGACAGCTTCCAGGAGCTGTTATTGTCGATTACGTGCTCGCAGAAACTGTAACCCTCTGTACTGAGCGTCTTGGTGCGGACGTTGGCACCCAACTTCTCGACAGATTCACAGAGGGTCTTCACTTCGAGATCTGTCAAATTTCGAAGAAAGACTTCGAGACGACCCGGATAATCTATCGACAGTACGAGCAACTCTCTTTCGTCGACGCTAGCCTCGCCGCGTACGCACGACGAACGGGCATCGAATTCCTGTACTCGTTTGACGACGACTTCGACGCTGTCGACGGGTTGACTCGACTGCCCGCGGCGGTCAACCCGTTCAATTAGTTGGGTAAATCAGACGAGTTGATCACTATTCTCCCGCCCAACAGACAGTGATCTGTCCGTCGAAACTCCTGCCAGAGCGAAAAGCCCGTACCGACGCCGGCCGAACACCCACCCATGCACCGACGGACGGCACTCCGACGACTGGGAGTCGGGGGCGCGGCGACGCTGGCGGGGTGTGCCGGACTCGGCAGCGAGGAGGAGCCAGCGAGCGTCGGCGAGTCCGTGCTCGTCGGCGACGACGCCAAACGCGTCGAGTACGTCGTCCGTCGCGTCCAGGCGCTCGACGCGCTCGGGCAGACGAACCCGCGGAACACTGCCGGGACCTGGGCGGTCGTCTCGCTCCGATTGACCAACCGGACGACGGGCCCGTTGGAGATGACCCCCGACCCGTTCACCCTCGTCCGGGGGGACGGCCGAGAGTTCACCCCGTCGACGAGTGTGGTTCCGTACCTCGGCAGCGACGGCCGTGTCCAGGCGCGGGGTTTCAGCTTCCTCACGCTCGCGCCAGACTCGCCGACGGATGCCGCGCTCGCCTTCGAGGTGTCGCCGGGAGACCGCTACACGCTCCGCATCCAACCGCTGGGGACGTTCTCCTTCGCCGACGCCGCCGAGATCGCGCTCGGTGAACTCGGCAGCAACGACCAGTCGGCTACCGGAACCGAACGTGGGACCGTCGCGGGGACGGACACCCCGAGCTGACGCACCCCTGTCCCGACCGGCGGACGATCCACCGACGGCGACCCGACTACCTCGACCGTCGAGTTGTTCGTTTCGCCGACCGCGAGGCCGACCCGCCCGCCGGGCGGGACTGTGACGTTGCGTCGCGAGACGACCGTCCCGTTCGCGTCGCGGACAACCACCCTGACGGCCACGCCGTCGGCCTCTCCACCGACCGCGACACGCTCGTCGTCGACTGCGTCGACACCAGCGTCGGTCGTGCCGGCTGTGTCGTCGCCACCCAGACTCCCGTTGGTCGCCACGCTACTCGCGACAGACGCGTTGGCGACGGTCGTCCGGCCGCTCTCGGCGTCGACGAACCCGGTCCCGGCCGCCCCGTCGGCCGTCGCCGTCGAGATCTGCCAGTGGAGGCTCCCTTCGACACTCACCGGGACGGGGTCACCGGCCGTCCGCGCACCGAAGCCGGCGACCCGGTCAGACTGCGAGACGAGCCGCGCAGCGCGGTCGGGGCCGATCCGTGGCGTCCGGAACGACACCACGCCTGCCTCCCCGGTCTGGGCGTCGACGGCCCACAGCTGTTCGACACCCTCGCCGCCGGCTGTCGTCGGCATGAAGTACGTCAGCGACGGCGCGCTCGCGTTGCCCGTCGGCGCGGCAACCGGCCACTCGCCGGAGCCACCGGGGAACTCGCTCGGCCGCGGCGTGTCGCGCCCCCCACCGAGCGCACCGTCCACCAGCCCGTCGCGGTACGCAAGCGCTGCGATCTCCTGTCGGACGAGCGACGGCGGGTACACCGCCTGTCCCGCCAGCCGCTCGTCGTCCGCGACCGCGCTCGCTGGGACGAACTCCGTGACCCCCGACTGGTTGGTCAGCTGGACGCCGGCGAACTGTGGGACGGCGTACGGCTGTGGCACCGGGAACGCGCGGAACCGCCACTCGTGGCGGACGGTCGACTCCGCGATGTACGCCTCCCCGTCGTGTTCGAACACCACCCGCGTCGCGGGCTGTCGTTGGAGCGTCGGCTCCGCCAGCATCGCCTGGTACTCGTAGGCCCCGAGCCAGACGCCGCCGAGCCCGTTCCGGAACCGACTCTCCCGGACGACCGGCGCGCCGGAGCCGTCTGCGGCGACGTACACCGCGCCGCGTTGTGACCCGGTCAGCCGCGACCGGAGTTCGTCGGGCACCACCGGGAACGACCACGCGTACGTCCCGTTCCGGTACGTGAGCCGGCCGTCGCGCGTCCCGAACCCCGGTTCCCGCACCTGTGCCCGCGCGGCGGTCGCGGCCGCCGACTCCGAGCGGGTCCGCGCGTTGGCTGTGGAGGTGTCCGGCACCGACCGCAACGCGGTCGTCTCGCGGTCGCTCCGGTCGGCCAACTCCGCACTCGCGTACGCGCTTCCGACCGCCGGCCCCAACACGACCGCGAACAGGACTGTGACGCCGACGACCGCGACGAGCACGGTCCGCCGCCAGTCGCCAGACAGCCGTCGTGCCGCGACCACCGTCGTGAGGCCGCCAACGAGGAGCCACCACGACAGACTGGGGGTCCCGACGACCAACCCGTACACCAGTCGTTGTGTCTCCGGGAGCAACAGTGCGACGAGTACGACCACACCGGCGACGGCGACGCCGCCGGCGAGATACACCCCAGAGACGAGCAGTGCCCGTGCGCGGCTCCGGCTCGCTGGCCCCGCGCCCGTCCCCTCGCCGCTCATACGCGCTTTCCGGTGGGTCCGTCCCTCCCGGTTACCCCTCGTCTCTCTCGTCGTCTCACGCCTGCCGTTGTGCGGTGTGGGTGTTGAACCCTCGCCGGCCGACCCGCACCCTGCCGGCCCGACGCGCCGTCGGTCACTCCTCGGGGTCGGTCTTTGGCCCGAAGTACCGGTAGCCGGCAACAGACGCCCCGAGGAGCGCGGCGAGCAACACCGCCAGCGAGATCTCTGTCTGGTCGATCCGGCCGCCCAACTCCGTCGGCGGCTCCGCGGTCACCTGGATGAACTGGATCGCGGAGATGTCGAACCGGTGGGTCCCGTCCGGGCTGGTGACGATCACCTGCACGCCGTGTTGACCGGGCGTCTCGCCGGCGAGCGACTGTGTCACGGTCGTCGTCTCCCCGGGTTGGAGTTCCGGCTGGCCGATGGGGATCACGCTGGTCGTGTTGTTCGGTCCGGCAGTGTTCATCGTCACCCGCGGCGCGACGAGCTGGTCACCCTGGTTCTCGAGTGTCACCTCGACGTTCCCGGTCTGGTTGACGACAAGCGTGTCGTCGGAGACCTGCACGTCCGTGAGACACACCTTCTGCCCGCCGTTCGCCTGGCACCGTTCTGTCGCACCTGTCACCGCCGTGACACCGGCGACTGCCGTGACGACCGCGAGACAACAGAGGAGGACTCCGATCCAACGCCGTCGTGTCATGCCCGGCGATTCCGCGGTGGCGCACAAAAAGCTGTCTGCGACTGCGCGGCTCTTCTGTGGCCGTGTGACCCCACGACTCTTGTCTCCCGGCACAGAAGCACACCCGATGGGGGACACGACGCGGGGGGGACAGAGCCGGTCCGAGCGTCAACGCGCACAGGCTGGCGTCGGAACGCTGATCCTGTTGATCGCGTTGCTGTTGATCGCCGCCATCGCCGCGGGTGTGTTCCTCAACGTCTCACAGGTGTTCCAGGGTCAGTCCGAGGAGACCGGCGAGGCGGTGCGTGAACAGCTCACCGGCGAGGTGTCGGTGGTGGCGACGACCGGCAACGTCACGACCGTCGACGGCACCACGGGCGTCGACCGCGTCCGGTTCATCCTCACGGTCGGTGGGTCGGGCCAACGGCTCGCCATCGACGAGACGCTCGTCGTCTGGGCCGGGCCGGACGGCTCCTACCAGCTGACGGCTGCTGGCGACCCCGACAACCCGGCGAGCATCGACGGCTCTGAGTTCGCCTACGTCGTCGAACAGGACAACGACGGCTCCGCACCAATCGTCAACGCCGGGTCCGACCGGATCGCGGTCGTTGTCCGCGTGGGGAGCTTCGGGACGGACGCCGTCGTCGAACCCGGCGACGCCGTCTCAGTGACGTTTGTCACCCCGGACGGCAGCCAAACTGTCGCCCGTATCTCTGTCCCGCAGTCGGTGTCTGGGCGCGACAGTGTCGTACTGTAGCCTCCGAGGCTCACCCGCCGTCGCTGCCTGCTCCAGAGTCGTCGACCCGGGACTTCGCCGTCTCGGCGTGACTGTCCGCGCGTCGTGTCGGCTCCGGCAGTTTGTAGCCGTCACACAGCCGTTCGACCAGATCCGTCGCCGTCGCCGCGCTCACCCGGTGGCCGGGGCTGACGTACACCGGGTTGATCACCGGGCGTTCGTCGTACTGCCGGGTCTGGAGCGCCGCCCCGATCACGGTGCCGTCGGAGGCGTCGACTTCGGCGTCTGCGCGGATCGGCGTGCGCCACCCCGCCGGTCGCCCGTCCGGGTCCGCGTCAAGCGTCCCACACAGCAGGCTCTTTGCGACGCCGATCGTGGGCGCGTCGACCGCAACGCCGACGTGTGTCGCCAGCCCGGCCTGGCGGTAGTGGAGCCGGCCGCTCCCGTCGATCACGTAGACGTCGGGATCGGTCTCCAACGTCGCCAGCGCGGCGAAGATTGGGTTCCCCTCGCGGAAGGAGAGCAGTCCCGGCACGTACGGCAGCCGCGTCGCCGTGACTGCGTGGGTGCGCTCGATCACCTCGCTGCCGCGTGAGACGACGACCGCCGAGACCGCTCGGTCGTCGAGAAACGCCTGATCGACACCCGCGACGAGCGGTGGGTCACTCTCGGCTTCCGTGTCCGTACTGTCCGCCGATCCGCCGACAGCCCCGGGGTCGAAACCGAACTGGTCCGCGAAGACGGCCGTCTCTGCGAGTTCGTGTTGGAGCTGCTCCATCGCCTCGCGGTCGGCCGTCGGGTCCGGCCGGAACCGCGGCCGCGCGAGCTCGACCACGCTAGAACCGCCCGCGTCCCGGGCCGCCCGGGCCACCGGGCCCGCCGGGACCGCCCGGACCGCCCAGCCGGAGTTCCTCCGGCGCGCGCTTCTCACCCTTCACGCGAGCGCCGTACGCGAGTCCGATCGCGAGCCCGGTGAGGTGCGCGAAGTGGGCGACCCCGCCCGCGCCGACGCTGGAGAACCCCGAGATCACCGAGAAGCCGGCGAAGCCGAACGTCAACAACCACAACGGCACCGGGAGCACGAAGTAGAGATACACCTTCATCCTCGGCCGGAGCACGGTCAACACGCCCATCACGGCCATGATCGCGCCGGAGGCGCCCAGCACGCCCGTCGGCACGCCCTGGAACAGTCCGATCCCGATCTGTGCGAAGCCGGCGAACACGCCCGCGACGGCAAACAGTGCGAGGAACCGCCGCGAGCCGAGTCTGCGCTCGACGACCGGCCCGAAGAAGTACAACGCGATGCTGTTGAACACGATGTGTTCGAACCCACCGTGTGAGAGGATCGAGGTGATCCACGTCCAGACGAACTCCGGGTTCGCTCCGGTGAGCACGAACGTTGCCCGCCACAACGGGTCGGCGAACGGCGGCCCGTCGATCCCCACCGCCGGGAACAACAGGTACTGGAACAGGAACGTCACCCACATCAGCCCCAACACGGTGTAGCTGACGTTGCCACGGAAGTACCCCAACAACCCGCCCGTGCTGGTCGCTTCCGCGACCGACGACCGGACGGTGTCGACGACACTCCCCCCGCCGGGCCGGGAGGACTCGTCGAGTGAGTCGTCGAAGTCGGACTCGAACACACCCTCTGGGTCGTCCCACCCGGACTGCAACCCCGGACAGCTGTGGTTCTCGGGGAGTCTGTGTTCCCCACAGAACGTCTCCCCACAGCGGTCACACTGGTACGGCAAGTTCTCGTACTCGCCGCACTCGCTGCACTCGGCCATTACACGCAGTTGTCTCGCGGTCGGTATATCCTTTCGGCTCCCCTGCGCGCGGTGAGGACGACCCAACCGCCGGTCACTCTGTGCCGGTCGCGCCGTCTGCGCCTGCACTGGCGTCTGTGTCTGCACTGGAATCTGCGCCTACACTGGCATCTGCGTCTGCACCAGCGCCTGCGTCGTCTGACTCCCCCAGATTCGTCGGGACGACCGTCGGGTGGTCCACGCCCACTGCCGGCCTGTCACTGGTTGCCATCACGACGCCGTACGCCGTCGCCACACAAGAGATTACCCATGGGCATAACGCATCCGAGCCGACCGTCGGATGCACACGAAGAATACACCGCCGCTCGAACCGCCCGCGGGCGTCGATTGCGGGGGCGTCGACTACGCGGACTCCGACTACGCTGGCGTCAATTGCGGGGGTTCCGACTACGCGAACTCCTCGTCGTACAGTTCCTGTGCGTGTTCGATCGCGTTGAGTGCGGCCTGACGGTCCTCGAACCCGAGCGTCTCGACTTCTTTTCCTTCTTCCAAGTTCTTGTAGGTCGCGAAGAACTCCTCGATCTCGTCGAGGGTCTGCTGGGGCACGTCGTCGAGGTCCTCGATGTGGTCGTACCGCGGGTCCTCACTCGGGACGGCGATCACCTTATCGTCCTGTTCGCCGTCGTCGTCCATCCCCATCAACGCGACCGGGCGCGCCTCGATCACACAGCCGGGGAACGTCTGGTCTTCCACGAGCACGAGCACGTCGAACGGGTCACCGTCGTCGTAGTACGACTGCGGGATGAACCCGTAGTCTGCCGGGTAGTGGACGTTCGAGTGGAGCACCCGGTCCAACACGACGCCGGGCACGTCCTTGTCGTACTCGTACTTGTTGCGCTCGCCTTTGAGACACTCCACGACTGCGTAAATCTCCTCGGGCGCGTCCGGCCCCGTTTCGAGGTCCTCCCAGAGGTTCGTCATGCCCCCGAGGATTCGGTGATTTCCGGCAAAGTCCTTTCTATTCGCCGCCGCGTGCCCGCTCGTGACCCGGCGGCCCACCCTCGCGGTCTGGCGACCCGTCCTCCCGATCCGGGGGCAACGACACCCCGGTCCGGGCGCGCCGGCGCGCGAGATAGAACAACCCGGTCGGGACGGCCAACACCCAGCCGGCGGCGGCGTACCACAACGCCAACGGCTCCCACGGCGCGTCGGACCGCCGCACTGCCGTCGCGTCCGCATAAAACGCGACCGGCAGGACGACAAGCCGGAGGAACGCCGCCAGCCCGCCCAACGCCAACGCCGGCGCACCGACGGCCACGTTCACCGGCCGCGGCAACCCCGTCGTCGTCGTGACGAACGCCTCCGCGCCCGCCAGCGTGAGAAACGGCCCGCCGAGTGCGGTTCTCGCGAGCGCGGTCGGTGCTGGCAACTCGGAGAGTGCCGTCGCCACCCCGCCGGCGGTCGTCCCGACGACGACCGCGACCCCGACCGCCAGCCACCAGTTCGAGGCGACACGCTGGCCCTCATAGCGCAACACCGAGGGTCGCAGCGGTACTCGCGGGTTGCCGACGTGCCGACCCCGGAGGTAGAGGTAGTAGAGACACGTCGGCGTCGCCGACACCGCCACGGCCGCCAGAAGCTCCCGCCGTCGCGGTGTCCACGCCACCGCGTCCGCCCGTCCGACGAGCGTCGCGTCGCGGTACAACGCCGCCGGCAACACGACGAACCGCAACACACCGGCGACGACTGCCAACCCACCGACTCCGACCGCAGTCAGCGTCGGGAGTGACCCTGGCGCGGACGCGACGGTCAGGTCAACCACCGCAAACGGCACCGACCACAGCAACAAGACGACCACGGACAGCTGTGTCGCCCGGGTCAACACCCGCCACCACGCCGCTCCCGTCGGGTCCCCGTCGCGCCACGCCCGCGGCGGTGCCGGCAGTGTCGCGTCCGCGACGGCTGTGTTCCATCTCGCCGCCTCTGCCCCGTCGTCCGCCTCCGCCCCGTCGGCCGACTCCGGCGGGTCGTCCGGCACGGCGTCCCACCCGCCCAACGGCTCCGACGCGACGCCGTCGAGTCCGACTTGGATGTCCGCAGCGTCGTCTGACACCGCACCGTCCTCCGACTCCACAGACTCGTCTGTCTCGCCCGACTCCCTCGCCACGCCCGGCACAGTCCCGTCTGTACAACTGTCCTCGGCTCCGTCACCCGCTCGGTTCGCGTCTGGGGCTCGCGGGACCGGGTCTGTGATCCACCGGAACCCGCCGTCGTTCCCGTCGACGCTGTCACGCCGCTCGTCCCGTTCGCTGTCGCCCTCGTCCCCGTCTGCCGCTCGCCGCCGACCGCCGGCGTCGTCTGAGGGCGACTCACCGGTCACGTCGCTGCCACCTCACCGTTGTACAGCGACAGCGTCAGCGCCGCGCCGGAGACGACGGCGACGGCGACGATGTGGCCCGCGACCGCCAGCAACAACACCGGCCTGTCGAGCAGGAACGGTAACATGACGATCTGTGTGGCCGCGAAGCCGACGTTCAACACGTCGAGCCGGCGGAACGTCGACGCCGCCCCCGCCCCGCGAACGAACCTGATCTCGCGGTACAACGACACCACCGCCGCCCACCAGGAGGTGCCGATCCGGTAACAGAGGTCCCACAACACCAGCATCGTCAGGTAGACGGCCGCGACCGGCGGCTCGTCGCCGAACAACACCCGGACCAACGGCTCGTCTGCGGTCGTCACGCCCGGCGGGAGCAACGCCGTCAGCGGCGACGACTCGCCGATAAACTGCGGCTCGTAGACGAACAAGTGTGTGAGCAACGCGATAAACGCCAACACCGCCAACACCACCTCGATGCTGGAGCCGTACAACAACCGGTAGTATCTGGGCGGTGCCTTCGCCGTCCGGCTGGCGTCGCCGAACTGCAACATCAGGTAGCTCCCGACCGCGGCGACGACGATGGCGGCCATCCCGGGGACGACCGCGTTCCACACGTCGTAGGCGGCCGCGACGATCAGGATCGCGCCGGTGAACACGCCCAGTTGGAGCGCGATCGCCGGCCCGCCGGCGAGGTTTGCCCCCGGCAACGCCGTCACGATGCTCTCGTACACCCACGCGTCGCCAAACGACGGATCGCCCGCGGCCGCGGTGCCCCCGTCGCCGCGTGCTCGCTTCTCGTCACGCGGCTGGCCGTCGCCGCGCGCCCGTCTCTCGTCACGCGCCGGTCTATCCCCGTTCGTTCGGCCGTCGTCTGCCGCGCCGCTTGCCGCACCGTCTCGCTCTGCTCCGTCCGTCACGCCTCCGCGCCTCCCGCGGGCTCCGTCTCGGCCGCTCGCCCCTCACTCGTCTCCGCTCCGGTCGCCCGCCCGTCCCGTTCCGTCTCGACCGTCTCGACGGTCGCCCCACGCCGGTCGGCCCGGGTCGCGAGTGCCCGTTGCACCGACTCGTCGAACGGTGTGAGTTCGGGCGCGACGTGGTCACGGATCGAATCGTCCGAGACGATCACCGGGTTCCGCAACCCCTCCACGAGCGGGCGGATGATCCCCGCCGACACGTCCGTCACCAGACTCACCCACCGCGCGGAGAGTTTGGGCGTCAACACCGGCACCGGGAAGACGAACAGGTGGCCGCCGATCGTCTCCCGCGTCCGCCGGAGCATCTCCCGGTAGGTGAGCACCTCCGGCCCACCGATCTCGTAGGTCTCACCCGCGGTCGCCGGCTCCGCCAACACGCCGGCGAGGTACGTGACGGCGTCGTCGACGTAGATCGGCTGACACTTGGTGTCGACCCACCGCGGTGTCACCATCACCGGCAGGCGCGCGGCCAACTGGCGGACCATCCGCCAGGACACCCCGCCCTCCCCGATCAGGATACCGGCACGCAACACCGTCACCGCCGGCTCACCCTCCGAGAGGATGTACTCCACCTCCCGGCGCGACTTGAGGTGTTCCGACAGGCTGTCGTCTTCGTCACCCAACCCGCCGAGGTAGATCACGCGGTCAAGCCCCGCCTCTGTCGCCGCGCGTGTGAAGTACCGCGCCGCACGGCGATCCTTCTCTGCGAAGTTCCCACCACCCCCCATCGAGTGGACGAGGTAGTAGGCGGCGTCCTGGTCTGCGAGCGCGTCGTCGAACGACCCCGGCTCCAACAGGTCCCCCTCTGCGACCGTCACTCCCGGCGGTGCGTCGTAGCTCGCGGCATCGCGGGTCAACGCCGTCACGTTGTGGCCCGCGTCACGGAGCGTCGGGACGAGCCGACTCCCGACGAACCCCGTCGCTCCCGTGACGAGTACGTCCATA
>JAHENP010000155.1 GCA_018609965.1 Haloferacaceae archaeon | reverse complement strand
ACTGTCGGCCGACTCGGTGCGCTCCGCAACCAACTCGACGCGATCCGACGGACGCTCGACGCGGGCGACAAACTCCCAGCGGGGGTCGCCTCGTTGTTGGACCGACGGATCGACCGTCTCGACGAACGTGTCCGACTCGCCGTCGACGCGATCTCGACGGCGTGAGTTGTCACCGTCGACAGAGAACGTAACCGCTCGCGGCGGGGGTCTCGACCACCCGCGGCGGTCGCCTCAGATATAGCCCAGCGTGTCCTCAACCCGGCCCAGCTCCGGGCCGGTGGTCTCCTCGCCGGCGACGTAGTCCGTGTCGTTGGCGAGCAGGCCAGAGCCGACCAACGGTGCGCCGTAGTTGACCGTCCCCAAGTCGGCGTACACGTCGAGGCGTTCCTCGACGGCGACGAGTTGCTCCTCCGTCGACTGTGGGTGACAGATCACACCATCACTCGTCGCGACCGCCGCGGTGCCGACCGTCTGCACGTCCGCCAGCTGGCCGCGTTCGACCGGCACGGCGAGCGTCTCCTCGATCACGTCGACGGCCGCCGCCGACAACTCCGGGTGGACGATCGCGCCGGTGTCGTTCGCGAGCACGACGTTGCCGGCGGCGTTCAGCGTGCCGGGGATTGGTGCCACCTCCCCGTCGATCGCGTCGTCGATCCGGGCGAGTTCCTCGTCAGTCGCCTGATCGGAGACGACGATACCAGCGTCGTTGGCGACTGCAAGCGAGCCGACCGTGCCGGAGCCACCGACGGTCGTCGCGACTGGCTCCACGCCGAGTTCGGCCGCCAGCGTCGCGGTCAGGTCGTCGTCGACACTCGGGTCGACCAGCAACACGTCGTCGGTCGCGCGGGCGTAAACGCCCACGTACGACGACCCAGTGAACGATGCAGTGAGCACGTTTCGTTATGCCGGCTCCGCCTCGACGACGACATCACCGTCTTCGTCGAAGCGAGCGGCGCGGACACGGATCGAACTCGGCGGCTTGCTCCGCCCGGACTCCCACACCGCCTCGTTGAGTGCGGGGTCGAGCCGGACATCCTCCTCGTCGACCGAGAAGTGCTTGCCGAGGTGCCGTCGGATCAGCATCATCGCGCGGTCAGCCTGTTGGTTGCTCGGTGCCTGCTTCGCGTCGCGCAGCGGGACCGTGACGACCCGCTCCTCGAAGTCACTCGCGCTCATCTCACTCGTCCGTGTCGCTACGCCGCCAGTGGCGTCGTTTCGGGTTGCGCGTCGTCTCTGTGTCTGTCTTCATCATGACCCACGCCGGAACCCGGCTGTTCTGTCGTTCCAGCTTGGCCAGCCGCTTCTTTTTCGCCTTCGACTTGCCACTCATTGTGAACTGTTGGTTCGTCTGGGGCACGTATATTCTTGTTCATCCGACGGCCCAACCGGACTGCCCGTCTGTCGTGCCGTCTACTCCCGCGTGGCCTGCTCACAGCGGAGCAAGGCGGAAGCCCACTCTTCAGGGGTGGGTAGCTGACAGACGACTGTTGCCTCTGGGAACGACTCCCGTGCCCGGTCGGCGGCCTCACGAGCGACCGTGACCAGATCAACAGTGTGGTGGTCCGGCGACGCGGTGGGCGACTGGACCGTGTTGGCGGTGTTTGCCGTCTCCAACAGCCCCTCGTCCGGTGTCGCGGTCCACGGGACGGGGGAGCGCCTGGAACCGGCACTCGTTGCCGCCGACGCCACGAGTTGGTGGCTCCGACGACTCGTGACACTGTGTCACGGGACTGTCGTGGGCAGGCGACGATTGCGTTGTTGCTGGTCGGACTTGTGGCGTTGGTCGTCTTCGGGTTCCTGTTGGCGACCGTCGTCGGACTCGACATCCTCCCGCCGGCGCTGGGGTGACCTGAGGGCGCACGCTGTGGTCGCAGGCGTTGCCCGGCGGTCGTGGCGGGGACGGGCGTTGCCCGGCAGTTGGAGCAGGCAACAGACACTTCGCACTCACGCGTGACACGCAAACGAGCGATGTCACGAGAGAGCTACAGAGAACGACTGACCGCGCTGCGGGACGACGTGCTCTCCCTCGCGGAGTTCGTCACCGACCGGCTGCGGGACGCGTTGGAGGCGTTGGACGCACACGACGAACAGACCGCCCGGCGGGTGATCGAGTCGGACGACGAGGTGAACGAACTCTACCTCGAACTGGAGAGTGACTGTGTCGACCTGCTCGCGCTCCAACAACCGGTCGCGGGTGACCTCCGACTGATCGTCGCCTCGTTCAAGATCCTCACCGACCTCGAACGGATCGGGGACTTAGCGGTCAATCTCGCGGAGTACGCCCTTGACGCGGCGTACACGCTCGCGCCGGAGGTGGACGTGCGGCAGATCGGCGACGCGGTGGTCGACAGCGTGGAGGCGGCGACCGCGGCGTTCGCCGAGGAGGACGCCGCGGCGTGTGCGGCCGTCGACGAGAAGGACAACGAGATCGACACACTGTGTGAGGCCGCCAGCGAGACGGTCGTCCGGACCCTGGTCACCCGCGACGCGGACGACGGCGACGAACTGCTCTCGGAGGTGTCCCGGTTGTTGTTGACGATCCGCGATCTGGAGCGGGTCGGCGACCACGCGGTCAACGTCGCCGCCCGCACCCTGTTTGCGGTCGAGAACAACGACTCGTTGCTGTAGTAAACTACCCCACCCTACTCCCTCGGCGCATACGCGCCTCGGTGCTTGAGGGTGGGGCCACCGATAGAGCAGAGCTCTATCGAGGCCTCGAAAGGCGGAGCCTTTCGGTGGCTTTGATGTGGACTCCCGGCAATCAGTCACCAGCAATAGGCCGGTAACTCTCGCCGTTCAACGCCCCACCATTTATACGCACGTCTACTGGTGCGTCTCCGCTCCCCGACGTGGGCGAGGAACGGAGTTTGTGTCTCTGATTCCGAGCGTATCGTATCCCGATGTTCTTCGCGCTGTTGTAGTCCGCGTTCACTTCGTACCCGCACTTCTGGCAACAGAAGTGTTCTCCGTGGCGGTTGTCCTTATGCGTAAAGCCACAGTCCGTCCGAGAACAGCGCTGAGACGTGTGGTCCGGCTCGACTTGCTCCACGGAGACACCGCGTTCAGGTGCCTTGTAGGAGACGTACTCGAACAAGCGTCGAAACGCCCAGACGTGGTGCCACTTCGCGTACGGCAGTCGCTCGCGGATGTCGGTCAAATCCTCAAACACAACTACGTCGCACTCGTTTTCAACTGCTTCCGAGACAATTTCGTTTGCGACGGTGTGGATGGACTGTTTCCGCCACGCCTCTTCGCGCTTCCCGAGGCGAAGCAAGGCGTTGTGTGCGGCCTGCGTGCCGCGTTGTTGCATCTCACCACGTCGCTTCTCGAACTCACGACACCAGTGGTCGTACTCGTCTCCCTGCCAGAACGTGCCGGTTGAGGAGACGGCGAGTGAGTTGACGTCCTCAGAAATCGAAGATTTCTGATGGGCTGCGCAAGAGCTTCGCTCTTGCGAACGCCGAGGTCGATACCGAGGACCGTTTGGTCGGGGTGCCCGGTATCTGCCGGAACCTCTGCGTCGTCGTCCCCAGAACGCGAAGCGTTCTGGTGTGCTGACGAGACGCACGTCTCGTCAACGCCGTCTGTCCGCCGAGTCGAGAGTTGGATGTAGAACTCGTCGTCCACCGCGTCGTATCGAACCGTACTTTTGCGGAACTCGTAGTCCTCGGAGAGAACGTATCGCTCGTAGGGTGTCGGGCTGTCTGACGGGAGAACGAACGTGGGTTCGACCCGCCCCTCAACAGTCGCCAGCGACACCTTGTTCCGGTAGAAGGTCGCGCTCCGTGCGTCGTAGTCCATCGTTTCGGCGGTGAACGTCGGGCAAGAGACGCGCTGTCCCTTTTTCCATCGTTCGACAACGCCTTTGACGGCTTCGACGGCGCGTTTGATGGCGGCTTGAACGAGTTGTGCCTGTAGGTCCGTCTCCTCTCGGAGTTCGGAGTAGAGCGCGTCACGAACCTGCCGTTTGTTGGTCTT
>JAHENP010000154.1 GCA_018609965.1 Haloferacaceae archaeon | reverse complement strand
TTAGAAGCTGATATACCGGTACGTCAAAACCACCCGACGAGACCCGATCGCCCGGGAAAACGTGTGCGGGAGAGTCGATAACCGCCCGAAAAAACAGTGTTCAATCTGATAACTCGGCGTCTTTCGCGTCCTCGACGAGTCGAAGATCGGCGTCGGCGTGATCGACGGCCCGGCGTACCAGCGACCGCTTTCGCTCGGGCGTCGCTTCGACCCATTTCTCGTGGGGCGACTCGCCGGGAACGTCGCTAGCTGTCGCCTCGATCGAGGTCGCGTCGTCGACGCCGTCGAACAACGCCGACAGGTCGACGGTCGCCGATCGCCCGGCGTCGGTCGGCTGGTAGATCGGGTCGGTCTCGACGTCGACCGTCGCGAGCACCTGGCCGTCGTCGTCGACGAGCTTCGCGGTCATGTGTTGCTCCCGTCGCTACGCCACCCGACGCCGTTCTGGTACTCGACGCCGTCGATCGCTTTGAGGCCGGGCTGTACGACCTTCCGCCACCACGCGCCGCGATAGCGTTCGCCGCTCGTCTCGACTTTCTCGATCGCGTCGTCGACGTTGTACCCGAGCGGGTGCTCGGGCATGATCGCGGCGACGACCTCGCCCTTCGATAGCGGCCCGTCGGTCTCGATCGCCTCGACGGCCGCCCGGACAGCGTCGACACCGTCGGCGTGATCGACGTGCTCGGGGAACTCGACGTGATCGAGCGGGTCGTCGCCGGGAGCGGCGTGATCGCCCTCGACGCCGGCGTCGCTGTCGTCGTTCCCGGGCGCGGGCTGTTCGCCTCGCCGATCACCGTCGCCGGCGTCCTGGGCGTGCTCGTCGCCCTCGATCGCACCGTCGGGCCGGGCGTCGAACCACACCAACGACGCGGCGATCTTTTTCGAGGACACCCGTCCGGCGTCTCGAAGCCGGCGTAACCGGCGATCGGTTCCCTGTCGAGACATGCCGACCTCGCCGGCGATCTCGCTCGTCGCGGCCGGTTCGTGGGCGCGGACAGCCGCGAGTATGTCGTCGTCGGTCACTTCCGCCGAGAACTGTCCCGAGTCGTCGCGTTGCTTTTCTACCATAGCAATAGGTGATAACAGCCGACGTTACTTAGTTCCTGTTGCTACCAAAGCTCACCGCCATAACTAAGTGGGTGGCTACCATAGCAACAGGTGAGAAGGCCCGTTCCCTCGGGGCGTAACGGAAACGCCCGCGTGCTTAGGACACGCGGACTGGGCTTCTCAGGAAACCAGAAGCCATGTCAACGAACACACGCGACGCCGAAGATAGTACCGAATCACCGACCGAACTCGACGACCGCGACGTCCGCGCCCTCACCGAGTGTATGGCCGTTCTCGACGGCGACGGCGAGGTCTACACCGTGATCGGCGAGAACGCCGGCGGCGAGTACCAGGTCGACGCTCGCGGCGGGCGGTGTACCTGTCCCGACGCCGAGTACCGCCTCGACGACGACGAGCGGTGCAAACACGAGCGACGCGTCGAGTTCGCGACCGGGCGGCGAGCGGTTCCCGAGTGGGTCGACGACGACGCTGTCGACGAGCACCTCGGCGAGCACGTCGACGACGCCGATCACGTCGCAACCGCCACGCCCGAGACGGCCGCCGACGGGTCGACGCCGGGCGGGGCGATCGCGACCGACGGCGGGAGCGACATTATCGTCGCCGGCGACGACGCCGAAGTGATCGAGTCGCCGACGCTCGACAGCTCTAGCGACGCGGCCGACGTCGAGGCCGATCACGCCGACGACGAGCGGCCCGACGACTGCGAGTGTCCCGAGTGGGCGACCGACGGCGACCTTCCGTGTTGGCCCTGCTGTCGCGACGGATTCGAGACGCCGGCGACCGTCGACAGCTAGCGACGAGCGGCGACGACGCGGGTCGCGAGGCCCGCCGACCCCGGAACGGGAGCGGACGACACACGCCGCGATCACGCCGCTGTGATCGGCCGTCTCGTCGTTGCTCCCACGGAGGTCGAACCTATGTCGAATACCAGCGAACGACCGGACGCACCGCCTTCGAGTATGCCCACCGACGAACCCGATCACCTCGACGCCCAGGTCGTCGACGTCGATCGCGATCACGACGCGGTCGCTCCCGGCGCGGCTGTCGTCACCGTCGAGGTCGACGGCGTTCACCCGATCACTATCAGGGACGGCGTCGTCGCGGCGATCACGCAACCGACAGCGTACACGCCTGTCCCGACCGTCGAGAACGTGATCGAACTCGCGCTTCGCGACGAGGGTCTCACCCTCGCCGAGTACCGACGCCTGTCGCTCGACACTCGCCTCGATCACGCCGGCGACCTGGCGACCGTCGAGGACGTCGACGCGAAGATCGCCTTCGACGTCGTCGCTCGGGAGCTAGATCGGGGACACGCCGAGGACTAACGTCGAGGACTACCAGCCAGGACGGTCGAGGTCGACCCACAAACGCGCCTTTCGTGTTGGTATCACATTTTATTAATGACGCACACAGAGTAGGGCGTAAGAAGATACGAACGTCTATCGAGTTAATTCAACAGCAAAGTCCGGGCGTTGGCTACACGCCCGAAGTGAATGGTACCGATCACGAAACTTAACTAACCGAGTGTCGAGGTCGGGTTAAGGTACCAGGTGGGTCTAATGGCCCACTGAATATAGTTTTTCGTGATCGGTGCCCGGTCGCCGGAGTCCGTATCTCCGAACCGTTCAAGATTGACAGAAACCGCCGAAACCCGCGACGACAGCACCGAAGCGCACCGTTCAAGCAACCGAGACCGCCGCTCCCGGGGAGTCGATACGTCGACGCCGCTGTCGACAGGGTGGCGCGGCGTCTACGCCGCTGTTCACGCCGACGAGTCGATCACTCCCGACGGGAGGGCCGACCGATGAGTTCCGACGTCGAGCACGTCGACGACCAGGACGCTCGCGAGGACGCTGTCGCCTCGATCGAGCGATACGTCGAGTACCACCCCGATGCGACGGCGATCGAGGTCATCGCGAACGTCGGTCTCCCGCCGGGCGAGTGGGTCGACGCCGTCGAGGCGATCATGGCCGGCGAGGAACCCGATCTTCCCGACGCGAACCCTGGGAGTGAAGCGGGAAAACCGGCTTCCGACACACCCGAGACGGGCGAGAACGACGAGAACGGCGATCGCGATACCGACGCTCCCGGCGGGGGCGACCCGACAGTCGACGCGGGCGATCGGCCGGGCGACGACGCCGTCGAGGCCGACGCGATCACGGCCGATCGGGAGCTAGATCTAGATCTCGACGCGACGGCCTGGGGCGAGGCCGCCGCCGGGAACGACGTCGACGCCGACACCTATCCCGACGAGTGGGCCGATCGCGAGCGGTGTATGACCCACACCCACGGCGATAAGAAGCCGTTCGCGCCGTGGGCCGACAGCGATCACCCCGAGGCCGCCCCCGACGACGACGCTCGGTGGAAGTGGGGACTAACCGACAACTACGCCGATCTAGCGACGGCCCGGGAGTGGGCCGATAAGCACCCGGAACTCGGCGGTGTGACGTACCTACTCGGCGAGACCGAGGTCGAACCGTTCGCGCTCGTCGACGGCGACGACGTCCGGTGTCCCGAGACGGGCGAGTGGCACCCGGCGTTCATCGAGCTACTCGAAAAGCTCGGCATGACCTACGCCGATATTAGTACGTCGGGGAGCGGGGTACACGCGGTGTACCGCGGCGATCTTCCCGACGACGTCGCCGAGGCGAAGCCCCAGCTAGATGATGAACCCTGGGGAGCGAACGACGACCCGCCGGTCGCCGAGATATACGATCACAAGAAGGTGTGCGTCGCGACGGGCGATCACGTCCCGGGAACGCCGACGAGCGTTCGCGAGTGGGACACCGACGCCCTCGACGAGCTTCTCGACGAGCACGGGATACTCCCCGACGACGACCCGACGCCGGCGTCGGCCTTCGACGAGTTCGACGCCGACGAGTACGACGCCGAGGCGACCGAGGCCGACGAGACCGCCGAGGACATACGCGACGTGTTCGCGGCGTTAGATCGCCTCGACGCTCGACGTGTCGCCGACCGGACGATCGCCCGGGAGTGGTTCGATACCAGCGGCGAGGCCCGCGCCTTCCGGCCGACCTGGGCGTCGAGCGATTACGACGGAACGGCCGTGTTCGCGAACGCCGAGGTATTCAAAGACACCGGCCGGCGCGGGGGGAAGGGCGGCCCGGCGTGCATGGCCGCGATCGACGCCGGTCTCGTCCGCGACACCGAGTGTCCCGAGGCCGTCGAGGGCGAAACGTGGTGGAAGGCCGTCGATCACCTTCGAGACCTCGGTTTCAGTGTTCCCGAGGTCGACCCGAGCGTCGGCGGGAACGCGGGCGACGTCGAGCACGAGGCCGTGCTCCCGGGCGACGACGACGTCGATACGTCGCGGGGAACCGACGGGTGGAATTGGCTACACGCCGCTCGCCAGGCCGTTCGCGACGACGACGACCGTCTCTCGATCGACGGGGCGCGGGATCGAACGACCGAGGCGATCGCCGACGCATACGAGACCGGCGACCGGGTGCTCGTCGAGGCACTCCCGTCGCTCGGGAAGTCCTACGGCGCGATCGCCGCCGCCGCCGACGTCGACGAGTCGATCACGTTCCTAACCGGGCGAGGGCGGAAAGAACAGTACGAACAGGTTCGCGAGTGGGCCGACAAGCACGGTCTCGATCACAAAACGCTCCCGTCGTTCTTCGCCGACTGTGAGACGGCGAACGGCGAGCACGGCGGCGAGTGGGCCGATCGCGTTCGCGCCTGGTACAGCCGCGGGGCGACGCCGCAAACGATACACAAACACGCCGAGGACGTCCTCGGGCGGCCGCTCCCCTGTCAAACCCACGAGGGACACGACTGCCCGTATGCGTCGAAGTGGGACTTCGACCCCGACGAGCAGGACGTTCTAATCGGTCACTACACCCACGCCCACAAACGGAAAGTCGTCGAAGGGCGAACGGTCGTGATCGACGAGTATCCTGGCGGGGCGTACGAGCAAACCCTCGCCGGGGAACGCCTCGCCGGCGCGGTCTCTCGGTACCTCGATCGTACCGACGCGCTCCCGTTCGACGATCACGCCGATCTCGTCGAGCACCGAAGCGACGACGGTCGACGCGCCGACGCGCTCGCGTTCTTCCTGGGGAACGGCGACGACGACGCGCTCGATCTAGATCGCGACGAGCTAGCTGTCCTCGAAGCCGACGACGCCCACGCCCTCGCGCCGCTCGCGACGTTTACGATACTCGCCGGCGACGACCTCGGGAACGGCTTCGAGCGGGCCGACCTCGGCGATCACGGCGTCGGGCTGTTCGATCGGGAGCACGGCCGCGTTCACGTCCTCGCACCGCCGGCCCTCGACTACACGACCGGCGTCGTCGCCCTCGACGGAACGCCGACGAAAACGCTGTGGGAGCTGTCCCTCGACGAGCGATTGAATCACCGCCAGGTGCTCACCGACGACGAGCGACGGGAGTACGTTCGCGACGTGCTCGGGCTGTCGCTCGTCCGAACGACCGACGCGATCAAACCGTACAACTCCCGCGATCACGTCGCCGTCGACCAGGACGCCGCGCTTCTCGACGCTGTTCGCGATCGACACGGCGAGCGTCCGGCCGTGATCTCGACGGCCGCCGCCGAGGCCGCGTACAACGACGCCGGCGTGCTCGACGATCTCGTCGACGGGTCGAAACACTACGGGAACGTCCTGGGGAGTAACGAGTTCAAGTCTCGCCGTCTCGGCGCGGTGATCGGGTCGAACCACTACGGCGACGGGTTCGTGAAGAAGATCGGCGCATACGCCGGCGAGACGGTCGAACGCGACGACGGGGCGAAGGGCGCGACGCTGTCGTACAGCGGTCTCGGCGACGACGTCCTTCGACATATGCGGGAGCACGAGACGCTCCAGGCCGCCATGCGATTCGGCCGCGACGGGAACGGCGCGGTGGTCTACGTCCACACCGATACGCTCCCCGAGTGGGTTCCGGTCGCCGGCGAGGGTCGCGTTCTCAAAACGTGGAGCGACGGACAGCGGGCCGTGCTCGACGCTGTTCGCGACCTCGATCGAACCGACGACGTCGACGCCGACGGGTGGACTACACGCGACGTCGTCGAGCACCCGGCCGTCTCGATCGGGGAACGACAGGTGCGCGATCACCTACACGACCTCGTCGAGCGGGGATACCTCGACGTCGAGACCGACGCTCCCGGCTGTGGGTTCCGATGGATAGACGGCGAGCTTCACCGAGTCGGCGATCACGGCGACGTCGAACTCGACGCGATCGCCCTCGACGACGTCGACGACGACGACGAAAGTGCGGAACTATCGCGTAGTAGTATCTATACGTGGGAGTTCCGCCGATCACCCGGCGAACGCTCGTCGCTAGCTGTCGAGGCCGACCGATCGGCGTCTGATACCGTCGCCGACGCCGGTCGCCCGCCCGATCACGCCGGCGACCTGGGGTAACACCCGGTCACTCCCCGGCCGATCGCCCTTCGCCGATAGCGACAGGTCTCGATCGCGTTCTCACACCGCTGTTTCGGTTTCACACCCGCCGGTCGCCTTCTTGCGACTCGTCGACGAATACGAAACAAAACGAACCCCGTCGACGCCGGTATCTCGTTGTTAGTATCGACTACTAACGAACGGGTTCAACGCTGTTCCCCCGGCGATCTACCCACAGATACGCCGATAATCTTGTTTAGAAGCTGATATACCGGTACGTCAAAACCACCCGACGAGACCCGATCGCCCGGGAAAACGTGTGCGGGAGAGTCGATAACCGCCCGAAAAAACAGTGTTCAATCTGATAACTCGGCGTCTTTCGCGTCCTCGACGAGTC
>JAHENP010000153.1 GCA_018609965.1 Haloferacaceae archaeon | reverse complement strand
TGGTCGCGTCGGCTGGCGCGTCCTGCGGCTCGTCGGTGCTCATCGAGCCACCTCCGCAGAGACCGCTGGCTGTTCGGCTGTCTGTGCCGCTGTCGTGGCGGAAATTTGAATACCGCCGACTGTGTTCGCGTGCATGCTTCGGCTCCTGTCGAAGCGCGGTCGGGCGTGTTGTCGCACGCCCGGCCATTTCTGGCCGCGTCCCGCGCTTCTGGGCGCAATTGTTGTGGGCTAGCTACTTGAATGTTAACGTGACTGTGTGGTTTGATTGATACAACGCGATGATAGCCCCGAGAGACGACGTTCTGACAATCACACACAACTAGTCGGTTCGGAACGTTCTGTGCTGTACACTCTGTCCAATCCGTTCGTCAGTCTGCTCTGCTGGTTCTGCCCAGGTGAGGACAATTTCAGATCGAATAGGGCTTATCGAAAGAACTTCACTGCCACACAGTGACGACCCGCCGTGCACCGTCGAGCCGTCCTCGCCGGGGGGATCACCGCCCTAGCTGGCTGTCAGACATTGTCCCGCCGAACAGACTCGACACCAGCGCGGAGCGAGGTGGAGTGGCGGCAGATCGGTCGAGACGAGACACACCGCTCGGTAGCACCAGACGGGGTGATCCCCGAGGGTATCAGCCGACACGGAGCCGTCGAACTGTCCGGCACACGACACAGCTCACCGGTGGGAGACAGCGACCGTGTCGTCGCTTGTGACGAGCGAGGGCTGGCAGTCTACCCGCTCGACGAGGCGGTGCCCAGTAGTCACGTCGACCTGCCCGGGACGGTGCCGCGGTGTCCCACAATCGACGACGACCGCGTCGTGACGACACGTTACGTGACCGACACGGACACGGCGGTCGTCGTGAGTGTCGCCGACCGCACCGTCGAGTGGACGCGACAGCTCCCCGGGCGGGTAGTGCTCGCGCCTGCCGTCGCAGACGGGACAGTGTACACCGGCACAGACGAGTCGTACGTCGCCTTAGACGCGAGCACGGGAGCGATTCGCTGGCAGACGGACGACGGCATCTCACCGAGCCGGTGGGATCGGATCGCTACAGCAAACCTTGCACCGGCAGTCACCGACGACACGGTCGTCGTCTCTCGCGGGCGTGGTGTCGTCTCGGTCGACCGGAGCACCGGAGCGCGCAACTGGGAGTACGACGGTGGGCGGGTCTTCTCCGCGCCAGCTATCAACGAGAGAACGGTGTACGTCCCGGAAAAGACTGGACTCACTGCGCTCACAGTCGAGACTGGGGACCGACAGTGGCGACTGGAGGCGGACGGGACGTGGCCGACGCCTGCTGTGGGTGACGACCACGTCGTCACCGGGGCGACGGGGAGACTCGTCACGGTCGACCGCGAGACTGGCGCGCGAGTCGATACGCTCAGTGAGCCGTTCAGCTCCGTGTTTCCCTCCGGAATTGGGCTGGTTGGAGGGGAGGTGCTGACGGGGTCACAGAATCACGGCGCGTTCCTCGTCGGCGTCGACAACGGTGCGTTCAACCCAGATACCGCCCGTCGCTTCGGCGCACAGAGCTACTACACGCCTGCGTTTGTCGCTGGCAGAGTGGCGTTCGTTCACTACGGCCAGCAGAGCGAGTTGGTGATTCTCTCGGCCGACTGAGCTGTTCAACTGCTGTGTGACTGTCTCAACTCTGCAACAGGTCCATCTGGAACTGTGACCATGCGTTATTCCTCCGTCCACTGCGCGACTACTTCAACCCCACAACAGGTTCATCTGGAATACGTCGTCGACGCGGCTCAAATCAGCTGAGCCAGTGCTTCAACCCCACAACTGGTTCATCTGGAACTCCTCGACGCTGAGTCCGTCGGCGTCGCGTTGTTGCTTCAACCCCACAACGGGTTCATCTGGAACAGTCACCGGAGACAGTAGCGACTACGTCTCTGCTGTCGCTTCAACCCCACAACGGGTTCATCTGGAACCATGCCCGGATCGGGCACGTACAGCCTGCTAGCGCCCGCCCAGCACTTAGTGTCTCCGTCAACCCGCAATCACCCCTCAACCTCTGGGGGGTCGACGGAAACCGTCCACCAGCACCGACAACATCGCGCCAATCAGCCGAACCCGCCTGACTGAACCGTCGCGACCTGCCGATTCACCGCGGTGGCAACACGTCGTCGTACTCGTCGTCGAGAATCTCGACGCAGTTGACCGGGATACCATCCCACGCACTCTTGACAGTCTCGTAGCCGGTCCACCCCTCCGTCCGGATCATTTCGACGGTCGCCTCACAGAACGCGGCCTTCGAGAGCAAATCGTTGTCCAACAGGACGTAGAGGAGATACGGCGGCCCGACGACATCGATGTCGTGTCCGTGCTCCTCGATGACTCTCCGAATCGACCGCCGCGCGGCCGAGTCGAGGATCGTCACGATACGGTACGCCGACCCGTGTTCGGAGAGTTCCCGTTCGAGCGACTGCTCGCCCGCGTCGGCTCCGTGTGGACGCGGAACGACGGTGACACACGACCACGGTGACGAATCCGCTTCTAAATGCTCGATAACCCGCTCACTCCCTCGTTTCAGGTAGTGTTCGCGACTCCCCTCGGGCGGGTAGTTGGCCGAATTGACGTGATTCCGGAGTTCGTGTTTACAAACGTTTGTGGTCGTGAGGTGGACTGCGTCTTTCAGCAACCCCCACTGACCGGTGTTCGCGACAGCGACCAGACTGCTCGTGTCGGCCAGTATCGGGTGACGAGCCTCACTCGCCATCGGCCACGAACTCGGACGTGTCTCGTTCCGTCGCTGCCTCGAACGACACCCGTTCTTCTTCCATCCTGTCGAGCTTCTCCCCGAGGAGCACACGGGCTGTCTCCTCGTCGATCTCGTCGCGACTGTACCGCTCGTAGACGGCGATCTCGTCCCGTTCGTCCAGCGACTGCCGGAGCATCTCGACTAACCCGACACGGGCGAGTTCGCTCACGTTGACGCCGCCGAGGTGGATCTCGTCGAGGAGCTCTGCAGCCTCCTTCTCGACGCCGGCCCGAAACTGAATCGTCTCGTCGTAGCCCGACTCGCTCATACTGGTCGTTCGACACCGAACGTAATAACTGCTATGACGCGTCTGTACGTGTCAGTACACGTCACTACAACCGCGGTACATTCGTCCCGCTACGCTACTACTCACCCGGCAGTCACCGTCCCCGTCGGCCCGCGATCACACACCACCCTCCCACACGACGGCGAGACCGACGTGTTCAAATCGGCCGCGGAGCCAACGGGGAGGTATGAGCCTAGAGACGACCCGCGAGTGTCCAGAGTGTGACGAGGAGACGACGTTCTGGCGGGCCGCCAGCATGGAGGTCCACATCGGCGTGAAGGCGAAGTGGCGGTGTTCGGAGTGTGAACGCACCGTCGTCACAATCGGCGACGGGAGCGTCGACTCGGCGGCCGCGGAGTGAGTCAGTCGCCGCGTGATCACCGTCGCGGCGACCGCCCAGACGGCGAGTGGCGTTCGCCGGGCGAGTAAACGCCTTTTTCACCCCGAGGCCCGTCGACTCTGGTATGCAGGGTAATCTGCCGCCCGAGGCACAAGAGAAGATCGAGGAGCTACAGGAGCTACAGGAGCAGGCACAGAACCTCTCCGAGCAGAAGGAGTCGACCGAGACGGCGCTGACGGACGCCGAGACGGCGCTGGACGCGCTCGAAGAGATCGACGAGGACGCCCAGATGTACCGCGAGGCGGGCGAACTGCTCGTCGAGGCGGAGTACGACGAGGCCAAGTCGGACCTGGAAGGAAAACGCGACCGGCTCGACCGTCGCGCAGAGCAGTTGGACTCGAAGGAGTCGAAGGTCCAACAACAGTTCGAGAGTCTCCAGGAGGAGCTCCAACAGCTCCTGCAGGGTGGCGGCGCGGGCGGCATGCCGGGCGGTCCGGGCGGTCCCGGTGCCGGCGGCGCGTAGATGTCGACGGACGAGACGGAGCCGACAGCCGAGACGGTCGTGGAGACGGCCTCGGCGGCCGCCGAGGGGTTGGTGCTCGACCGGTACAAACAGTCTGCGCTGCGTGACTTCGACGTGACCGTCACGTTCGAGGACGGCGTGCTCGACGTGGATGTCTACGTCAACCCGCCCGCCGACGCCGACCACGACGCCGAACGGGTCGCCGACGAGGCCGCACGCGCGGCCCGCGACGCGGTCGACGAACTGTTCGAGTGAGTCCCGATGCCCACTCGTCGACCGACGGCGTGTTCTCGGTAGTCACAGACTGTGTCTCCCAGCCGACGCTCACGACCCCTGGCGACGGTGATTCCGGTTCAGCTATCGAATCTCGTAATTAGACCGAACTATTTTATCAGCGGACGGAAGAATCACCGCGTGGAACAGACACCCGTCGTCGTCCGGCCGTCGGGAACGGGGAGTCGGGGGTGTCACACGTGACGTTCGGGCCGTCGGTGTACAGACGCGCCTTCGAAAGCGTCGGTGTCCCGGTGATCATGATGAACACCACCGGCGAGATCAAGGCGGTGAACGACGCGGCGCTGGCCTTCTCCGGGTACGACCGCGAGAGCCTCGTCGGCGCGTCGGTCACCCGACTCCTCGCGGAACGGACGACCGCCGAGGAGATCGCCGAGGCGATGGTGGCGGTCCGAGAGTGGCACGGCGACATCACGGTCCGCACGGCAGGCGGTCGTACCGTCCACGGCCAGGGGTCAGTCGCGCCGGTTCCGCCGGCGGACGCGGAGGCGGCCGGCGACGGCGGTCGAACTTCTGCAGGGCTTGGCTCGACCACAGACAACGACACTGGCCGGTCGACGGACACCGCACAGTCGGTAGACACCGCCCAGTCGGCAGACACCGCCCAGTCGGCAGACACCGCCCGGTCGACAGCTGCGGACAGCGACACCGCCCGGTCGGCAGACATGGCCGACGGCGACACCCCAGTCGTCACCCCGTGTGGGTACGTCGCGGCGTTCGTCGACGCCCGCCAGAAACGCCAGTACGAGACCGCAGCAGAGGTGTTGAACCGGTTGTTGCGCCACGATCTGAAGAACGACCTCAATGTGGTGTACGGCCACCTCCAGCGGGCGCGTGCCCAGACCGACGACCCGGTCACGCGGGCGGCGCTGGCAGACGCCCGCGAGACGCTGTCACAGGTGATTCGCAAGAGCAACCGCGCTCGTGACCTCCGGTCGTTGTTGGAACGAGCCTACGGTGAGTCCACCGACCCGGTCAGAGTCGACAGGGTGTTGACCGAGGCGGTCGCGACGGTCCGGGAGTCGTCACGGGCCACCTTCGAACTCGGATCGTTGCCGCCCGTCCGGGTGGTCGCCGACGATCTCCTGTCGGTCGTGTTCGAGGGGGTGTTGGAGAACGCGGTCGAACACAACGACGACGAGCCACACGTCGGCGTCGACGTACAGACGACCGACCGGACCGCAGTCGTCCAGATCGCCGACGACGGGCCGGGGATGCCCCAAGACGAGGACGTGGTGTTCGGCCGCTCCGCGACGGACGCGCTCACCCACGGCGACGGGCTGAGTCTGTTCTTCGCCGACAGCGTCGTCGCCACCTACGAGGGGCAGATCTGGTTCGAGGAGTGGACGGAGTCGACCCCGCTTCTGTCGACCGGCGAGAGCGGCACCGTGTTCAAGATCGAACTGTTGCTCGCCGACGACAGCGAGTGACTGCCGGTCCCAGAAGCAAACACCGCTCGCTCAGTGACCTCACCCCGTTTGGTGGGCGTCTGTCTCTGTAGTGCCCCCGTCGGCAGTCGCCAACGGGACGTGGAGCGCGACGGTCGTGCCGTCGTCACCGTCGACGGTCACCTCGCCGCCGAGTTCGACGAGCACCCACGTGACGAACCACAGCCCGACCCCGCTGGCGTGGTCGAGATCGGACTCGGTGGTCCGGTCGACGACGGCCGCCTCCGTCTCCGGCAACCCGGGACCGTCGTCGGCGACGGTCAGCGTCGCCATCCCCCCCTCGCGGGTGAGTTCGACGCGAGCGGTCGTCGCCGGGCCGGCGTGGTGTGCGACGTTGTCGAGCAGTTCGTCGACGGCCGCCCCGAGCAGTTCGTTCCCTCGGACAGTGACCGGCGACGCCGGGAGCGCCGTCTCGACGGTGACACTGTGGTCCCGGTCTCGGAACTCGCCGACCCGTTCCCGGGCCAGCGCCGCGAGGTCGGTCTCCGTCGCCGCCGTCTCGCCGGCGACGAGCGACTCCAACTGCCGGGCACGTTCCGACAGCCTGAGCAACCCGTCGGTCTGGCGCGCGACGGCATCGAGTTCCGGTGCCGCCCGGTCGAGCCGGTCGGCCAGCGCCGTCGCCTGCCCGTCGATCACGTTGACCGCGGTCCGGAGGTCGTGACGCAACACCCGGTTGAGCACGGAGAGCCGTCGTTCTCGCCGGCGTCGGGCCGTCACGTCCGCGAGAACGACAAACTCCTCTGGATCGTCGACGGGCACCCGCGAAACACGGAACTCCCGGACGCCGTCCCCGCCGCCCGCGACGCCACACGTGAGGTGTGAGCGGGCGGCCACCTCCGCCTCCAGTACGTCGTCGACCGACCCCTCCCCGTCGGCCGGGCGGAGACACGCACTCAGCGGGCTGCCGACGTGCGGGCGCTCCGGCCCGAACGTCTGACGGAACGCCTCGTTCACCTCGACGACCCGGCGTTGGCTCTCCTCGCGGACGACCCGGGCGACGGGGTTCGACAGCCCGTCGAACAGACGCTCGGCGACCCGCTCCGTCCGCCGGACCCGTTCGGCGAGCGCGCCGAGTGCGCCCCCGACCGCCAGCCCGGCAGTGAGGACGTGTGCGGCGACCACCGCCGGCCGCGCCATGTTGGCGTCGGTGACGACCCCACCACCGACGGCCCACAGCGCGACCGCCGCCGTCAGCAGCGTCCCGACGACGACCCCGCCGGCGGCAGCCACCCCCCCGATGTCGTCGTCGCGACGGGTCAACACGATACCGTATGCGGCGACCGCCAACGATACACCCAACGGGAGGACACCGCCGATCACCGCCTGTTCGAGCCCGACGGCGAGCGTTAGCTGTCGGGCGTGAACCGTCGCGGGCACGAGCGCGAACACGACCACCGCCGGGCCGCCGACCCGCGCCAGGGTGGAGGAGTCTGCCACTGCTCGGTGTTGGCGGGCGTGTAGTATAAGTTTCGGCGGCGGCCGTTGCCAACCCTGCACACTGCCGTCTACCCTGCCGTTGGCTCGCCGTCGTCCATGCCTCACCCCGTACGCCGGGAGCCACCCAGACCGAGCGGGTTAACCCCGTGTCGGGCGGACGGCCGGGTATGAGCGAGACGTTCACGTTAGCGACGCGAAGCTCGGCGCTCGCGGTGGCACAAGCCGAGCAGATCAGGTCGTCGCTGGCGACACGACGGCGCGATGTGGAACTCCACCGCGTCGAAACACACGGTGATCGGGTTCGCGACGAACTGATCACGGAGCTGGGGAAGACCGGCGCGTTCGTCCGCGCGGTCGACGAACAGGTGTTGGACGGCGCGGCGGACGCGGCCGTCCACTCGATGAAGGACATGCCGACGGAGAAGCCGCCGGAGCTGTCCGTCGGCGGGGTGCCCGCCCGAGCGCCCGCGGGTGACGTGCTCGTCACGCCCGACGGGACCGGGTTGGACGACCTGCTCGTCGGCGCGACGGTCGGGACAGGGTCGCTTCGCCGACAGGCGCAACTGCTCGCCAACCGGCCGGATCTCTCTGTCGAGCCGTTGCGAGGCAACGTCGACACCCGAGTCCAGAAACTGCTCGCGCCGGGGCTCCAGACGGAACACGAACGCCGCGTCGCCGCCGAGGAGGGGGACACCGACGAGGAGTTCGACCAGCGCCCAGACGACTGGTTCGCCGACCTCACACAGTTGGAACAGGCGGCGTTGGAACGACGGCCGGAGACGGAGTACGACGCGATCGTGCTCGCTGAGGCGGGGCTCAGGCGGTCGAACCTCTACAGGCACTCGGCGTTCGAGACGGAACGGCTCCCTCGCTCGGAGTTCGTCCCCGCGCCCGGGCAGGGGGCGTTGGCGGTGACGACCGCGACAAGCGAGGCACGCGAGACGGTCACCGACGCGATCGACCACCCGCCGACGCGCGTCACCACCACCGTCGAACGGACACTGCTCGCGGAGTTGGGTGGCGGCTGTGTCGCGCCGATCGGTGTCCACGCGCTCCTCCAGGGGGAACACGTCTCCGTCCGCGTCCGGGTGTCGTCGACGGACGGTGACCGCGAGGTCAGCGAGTCGCGGGACCTGCCGGCGGAGCGACACGCCGAGGCCGCCCGTGAGTTTGCGGCCGAACTCGCAGAGCGTGGTGCCGCCGAACTGATCGACGAGGCACGCGCCGAGACGGCGGGTGAGTGAGTATGAGCGACACGGACGACAGCGACGCGACTGGTGTTGTCTCCCTCGTCGGCTCGGGACCGGGTGACCCGGAGCTGTTGACCGTCAAGGCGCGCCGGCTCCTGCAGGAGGCGGACGTGGTGCTCCACGACAAGCTGCCGGGCCCGGAGATCATCGAGTCGATCCCGGCACAGCGACGCGAGGACGTGGGGAAACGCGCCGGCGGCGACCGGACGAGCCAGTCGTACACGAACGAACGGCTGGTCGAACTCGCTCGCGAGGGGAAACAGGTCGTCCGGCTGAAGGGTGGTGATCCGTTCGTGTTCGGCCGCGGCGGCGAGGAGGCGGAAGTGCTCGCCGAGGCGGGGATTCCCTTCGAGGTCGTCCCCGGCGTCACGTCGCCGATCGCCGCACCCGGGGTCGCGGGCATCCCCGTCACCCACCGCGATCACGTCTCCTCGGTGTCGTTCGTCACCGGCCACGAGGACCCCACCAAAGCGGAGTCGTCGGTCGACTGGCCGGCACTCGCCGACACCGGCGGCACCATCGTCGTGTTGATGGGCGTGGGCAAACTCCCGGAGTACACCGCCGAACTGCGCTCGGCGGGGCTCGCTCCGGAGACCCCGGTCGCACTCGTCGAACGCGGAACGTGGCCGGCGATGCGCGTCGTCACTGGCACACTCGACACGATCGTCGACGCCCGCGACGCCGCCGGGATCGAACCACCAGCAATCACGGTGATCGGGGAGGTCGCCGCCTACCGCGAGGAGTTGGTTGCGTTCCTCCGCGGGCGGGGTGACGCCGACGCGACTGCAGAGACAACCCACACGGACTCGACCGAAAGGGGTGACGACGCGTGACGAGCGAGGTTCGCGCGGCCGTCTTCCGCCCGGACGACGAACGGATCACGGCGGCAGTCGAGCTGTTGGAGTCGCTGGGCGCGACGCCGGTTCCCGATCCGATGTTGGCGATCGAGCCGACCGGCGCGACCCCCGGCGCGGCAGACTGGACAGTGCTCACCTCGAAAACCGGCGTGGAGTTGGCCGCCGCGAGCGACTGGTCGCCGGCGGGGCGGTTGGCGTGTATCGGCCCGGCGACGGCCGACGCCGCCCGCGAAGTCGGGTGGACAGTGGATCTCGTCCCCGAGGAGTACTCCTCTGCGGGGTTGGTCGACGCGCTCGCCGGGACTGTCGAACCCGACGCGACCGTGGAGGTTGCGCGGTCGGACCACGGCTCGGCGGTGTTGTTGGACGGGCTTCGCGACGCCGGAATCGAGACCACAGAGACTGTTCTCTACCGGCTGGTGCGGCCCGCAGGCGCCGGCGAGTCGGCCGAGCGGGCGGCCGCCGGCGAATTAGAGGCGGCGTTGTTCACCTCCTCGCTGACGGTCGACCACTTCCTCGACGCGGCCAGCGAACGCGGCGTTCGTGAGGCCGCCGTCGAAGGGTTGGGTGACGCCGTCGTCGGTTGCATCGGCGAGCCGACCGCCGAGACCGCCCGGGACCACGGGATCGCGGTGAGCGTGGTACCCGAGGAAGCGACCTTCGAGACGCTGGCGACCACGGTCGTCGAACGGGCGGCACCGACACACCGCGAGGAGTGACGACAGCCGCCGTCTTGAAGCCTCTCCCCACATACGTCGGAACCGATGACGACGTTCGATCAGTTCGCGGTGACAGACGGGTCGGTGACTGCCGAATCGGCCGACGGGGAGCAGGTGACGTTCAACGCAGCGCTCACCGACCGAGACGATGTCGTCGCCGGCTGGGAGCCGCTCGTCGCCGACTGGCTCCAAGCGGGTGATGGTTCCCTCTCGTTTGAGACCGATGGCAGCGCTGTGTTGTCGCGAGACCGCGTGTTGTCGGCTACGAGGGTCTCCCCGACGGTCAGTGTCGGTGACCGGCGCGGGGCAGCGGCCGTGTTGGGTTACTTAGATGAAGAGAACGTCGTCACTGTCGACGATGACAGGGTCACGCTCCTGCGACCGTTCGAGGAAGTAACCGAGACACACACACCAGTGTACAACAACTGGGCGGCGGTGCTTGGTGTTCTCGTTGAACGCATAGACCTGCTCGTGAGTCGGATAGAGGCAACGGGAGCAGCCGTTGAGAAACATGATAACCCGACCGACGCAGTGTCCGTGGATATCGACGCCCTCGGGCGAACCGTTGAGCGACTCGACACGACCCGTAGTGTGCTCATCGAACACCGGGACAGCCTCAGAACGGCCGTGCTTGATCCGGTCGCCTCCCCGAAGCCGCTCACAGATTATAGCGACCAACTCGGTGCACTCGTCGACTCCTGTTTGGAGGGGTTTCCGACCGTGACGGAACTCGCGACGACTGCCGACGCGACGGTTACCGAGGTCGCCAGACACGTCCTCGAACAGGTCACCGAGTCTCTTTCGTCGCTGAGTAACACGTTCTCACCCGCAGCCAAGATGGAAGACGAGGACCTCGATGACTTTATCGAGGACCTCGATTCCGGGGAACCCGATTCCGGGGAACTCGAAGAGATTGATCCCATCTCCGAGGAAGACGAGGATACCGACGACACGACCGAGGACGCGTCCGAGTCGGAGTGACCGCCCACAGCCAGAAACGCCTTTCCGGCACGCGGTCGAACCGAGCGATATGTCACACGAGCAGTCGCGCGATCTCTACGACCGTGGCCTCTCCGTACTCGCGGGTGGGGTCAACTCCTCCGTCCGGGCGACGAAGCCGTACCCGTTCTTCGTCCAGCGCGGCGACGGCGCCCACGTCATCGACGAGGACGGCAACCGGTATCTCGACTACGTGATGGGGTACGGCCCCCTGTTGTACGGCCACGACCTGCCGGAGCCGGTGACGGCGGCGGTCCAACGCCACGTTGCCGAGGGGCCGATGTACGGCGCCCCCACGGAGATCGAGGTGGACCACGCGGAGTTTGTCGCCCGGCACGTCCCCTCCGTGGAGATGCTCCGGTTCGTCAACTCCGGGACGGAGGCGACCGTCTCCGCGGTGCGGCTCGCCCGCGCGATCACCGGCCGCGACAAGATCGTCGTCATGCAGGGTGGCTACCACGGCGCCCAGGAGTCCACCCTCGTCGAGGGGGAGCCGGGCCACCCCAGCCCATCCTCGCCGGGGATTCCCGAGGACTTCGCGAAACACACGATCCCGGTGCCGTTCAACGACACCGACACCCTGCGGGAGGTGTTCGACCACCACGGCCACGAGATCGCCGCGGTGTTGACAGAGCCGATCCTGGGGAACCTGGGGATCGTGATGCCCGTCGACGGGTTCCACGACACGATCCGGGAGTTGTGTGACGACTACGGCGCTCTGTTCGTGTTAGACGAGGTGATCACCGGCTTCCGGATCGGCGGACTGCAGTGTGCGCAGGGCCGGTTCGACATCGACCCCGATCTTACGACGTTCGGGAAGATCATCGGCGGCGGGTTCCCAGTCGGCGCAATCGGCGGGAAAGCGGAGTACGTCGAGCAGTTCACCCCCGGCGGCGAGGTGTTCCAGTCGGGCACCTTCTCCGGCCACCCGGTGACGATGGCCGCCGGCTACGAGAACCTGAAGTTCGCGGCCGAACACGACGTGTACGACCACGTCAACGAACTCGGCGAACGGCTCCGCGCGGGACTGACGGACATCTGTGCGGATCAGGCCCCCGAGTACACGGTCGTCGGCACGGAGTCGATGTTCAAGACGATCTTCACCCGGGACGCGCCCGACAACTTCGAGGGGCACTGTGAGGCTGGCTGTGCCCAACGCGAGTCGTGTTCCCGGTACGACACGTGCCCGAAGGAGGGTGACGACGTGCGTGACGCCGCCACCGAACGGTGGGAACGGGTGTTCTGGCAGGAGATGCGCGACCACGGGATCTTCCTCACCGCCAACCAGTACGAGTCGCAGTTCGTCTCCTACAGCCACACGGCCAAAGACATCGAACAGACGTTGGAGGCGTACAAGGAGGCGTTGTAGCCGCTACGCGACGCCAGCTACAGTTTGGTGGGGGCGATCTCGTTCTCCTCGCGAGACGACGACCGAGAGTACAAACCCCGTCCGCCCGACGTACCGCTATGAGTAGTCACGAGACGGACCGACGCACACTCGCCCGACTCCCGTCGGGGGTCGAACTCGACACGACGGTCCACACGTACGGGGGCGGCGACCCAACAGTGTACGTCCAGGCGGCCCAACACGGCAGAGAGATCAACGGCGCGGCGGTGCTGCGCCGGCTCCACGACCGCCTCACGGACGCGGACCTCGACGGAACGGTCGTCGCTGTCCCCGTCGCGGACCCGCTCACCTTCGACCGGGTGAGCTACACCACGCCGGAGGCGTTCGACAGCGTCAACCCGAACATGAACCGTTGTTGGCCGGGGCGGGCCGACGGCACGATCCACGAGCGGATGGCGGCGTCGCTGTGGGCGTTGGCCGGCGAGGCGGACTACGCCGTCGACCTCCACACTGGGAGCCCGGAGATGCTGACACACACCGTCTACCGGAAGAACGACGACGACTGCCGGCGGCTCGCGGAGGCGTTCGGCACCGACTTGTTGTTGGCCGAGCCGGCCGGGGAGGACGCCGACGCGGAGTGGCAGGCCCGCGACTTCGGCGGGAAGTTCCGCGTCGCGGCGAGCCGCGAGGGGATTCCGACGATCACACCCGAGCTGGCACACAACAAACACCTCGTCGAAGACGCCATCGAGACGGGTGTCGACGGGCTCTTGCGGGTATTTCGTCAGGTCGGACTGCTGGACGGGACCGCGCCCGCGTGGGACGGCACCCGCGCCCGAAACCACCTCGGTCGGGTGCAGGCGACCGACTCGGGGCTGTTCCGGCCGGAGCCGGCGTTGACGCTGGGCCAGACGGTCCGAGAGGGGGAGACGGTCGGGGAGGTGTTCGACCCGACCAGCTACGAACGGCGCCAGACCGCGACCGTCGACCGCGACGGGTTGGTGTACTCGATCACGCGAGAGGCGACCGTCACCGCCGGCCAGACGTTGGTCGGTGTCGCGACACGGCTCTGAGTCGGCACGACCGCGCCGAGACGCGAATCTGCCAGCCGGCAGTCAGGTGCCCAACCCCTCGAAGAACCCCGTCCCGGCGTCACTCGACGTGAGCAACGGGACGGCGACGAGCCCGCAGACAACGCCGACCACGGTCGTGTACGTCAAGAAGCCGACAAACCAGTCGACACCGAACAGACCGGGTGTGCCGGCCAGAATCCGCCCGAGCTTGGCACCGGCCGCCTGCGTGAGCAAGGCGAGCAACAACCCGGCCATCCACGCCCCCGGAAAAACGCGGGCGATGTCACCAGCCGACCG
>JAHENP010000152.1 GCA_018609965.1 Haloferacaceae archaeon | reverse complement strand
GTACGAGGACGCCGCCGAGGAGCTGTACGCCGAGGCGGTCGATCTCCTCCCCGGCGTGCAGGAGACGCTGGCGGCGCTCGACGACCGCGGCGTCCAACGCGCCGTCGTCTCCTCGTCGCCGGTCGCATGGATCGACACCGTCCTCGACCGGTTCGGCGTGCCGTTCGAGTCGGTGTACTCAGCCGACGAGTTCGACGGCCCGGGGAAACCCGAGCCGGGCGTCTACGAGGACGCGATTGCCGACCTCGACACCACCCCTGAGCGGACGGTCGTGGTCGAAGACTCCGTCAACGGCGTCCAGTCGGCCGACCGCGCCGGCACGACCGTGATCGCCTACCGCGGCGACCACGACACCGAACCCGACGACGACGGGCTCGCTCCGGCCGACACCGTCGTCCAGACGCCCGCAGCGCTCCACGAGACGGTGTTGGAGACTGTCGACCAGGTCGACAGCGACTGACGGACAAAACTGAGAGATGAGCGGGGGCGATCAGCTACCGCCGGACGGTGACGGTCCGGCTCTCCCGTTGCGGGCACAACGGCAGTTCTGGGTACACCACCTCAACGGCGTACGCCACCGTCTCCGCCTGCGGGGCGCCAAACACCGCGAGCGGGACCGTCGTCTCCCCGTCGAAGTAACACGTCTTCTCGTGCATCTCGGTCCCGTTGGCGGTGACACGCACCCCGGCACGCGCCGCCCCGCCCTCGTTGCGGACGGTCACCTCGCGCACGTCGTTGTCGCCGACGGCGATCCGGTCCGGGAACGACCCCCACTCGACGCTCGCCCGCGGCAGCCCGCGTGCCTGTTCGACGACACGCTCGGCGACACCCGCGGTGAGGCCGGCGTTCGTCAGCGTCTGACTGCCGGCGTCGACGAGCGCCGCCGGGGTCGTCAGGTCGGCGGCCGCGAGCGTGTCCACCCGGCCCGCGCCGATCCCGTCGACGGCGGTCAGTCCGACCGCGTCGGCGACGACGCCGTGTTCGACGCGGGCGGCGACCCGAGCGACCAGTCCGGCGGTCTGCGGGTCGGCGAACGTCTCGGCGAACTCCCGGAACGCGGCCAACAACCGGAGCGCGTTCTGGCGGATCACCCACGCGTCCGACCGGAGATCCGACGGGACGCTGTCGGCGACGGACGCCCGGAGGATGGCCAACACCTTCCGCGGGCCGTCGTCAAGATCGTCGACACGGGGTGTGGTCGCCCGGGTCGCGACACCCTCGACCGTCGAGACCGGCTCGCGCCCGCCAGAGAGAATCGTGTCGACGGCGTCCCGTTCGGAACTGCGGGGGGAGACGGAGTCGAACTCCGTGGCGGTCGCGACCGACCGCAACACCGCCGGCTCGTCGACCCGGTCGCGGTCGAGCGTCGCTCGGAACCGCTCGGCGGTGTCGAGACGGAGATAGTAGTCGGAGGCGAGCCGCCCCACCGCCGTCGGCGACAGCCCGAGTCGGTCGTCCGTCTCGGCGAACCCGCTGTCGATCAACCCCTCGACGGTCTCCCGCACCCGGTCGCGCAGGTCGGCGAACCCGTACGACTCCGGCCGGGACTGTGCCCGCACGTAGTAGAACGTCGTCTCCAACCACCCCATCACGTCCGCGAGGCTGTCGACGGTGCCGAGCGCGATCTCGGCGTTGAGGTGTGTCTCCAGGTCGCCGGGGTCGCCGTCGTCGATGCCCGGTCGCCCGGCGAGGTGTGACTCGATTTCTTTCCCCTCGCGCAACAACGAACGGTACTTGTCCGCCTCCGAGCGGTCCGACACCACCCAGCCGTACCCCACGTCGTCGTACCCCGGCCGCCCCGCCCGGCCGAGCATCTGGAGCACGTCCAACGGGCTCACGTCGACATCACCCTCCAGTGGGTCGTGGTAGTTCGTGTCCCGGATCACCACACACCGCGCCGGGAGATTCACCCCCCACGCCAGCGTCGAGGTGGAGAACAACACGCCGATCGTCCCCTCCCGGAACCACTCCTCGACAGCGTTGCGGTCGTGCGTCGACAGCCCGGCGTGGTGGAAAGCGACCCCGTCCGGGATCGACTGCCGGAGCGTCTCGTCGTCCAGTTCGGCCGCCTCGGTGTGGAGATCGTAGTCGCCGCGGGCACCCATCGGCACGTCGCGTTCGGCGAGTTCGTCACGCGCCTTCTTCGCGGCCATCACGGCGTCCTGTCGGGAGGCGACGAACACCAACGCCTGGCCGTCCTCACGGACGTGTGGCTCCGCCAGGTCCAGCGCGCGGTAGAGCCGGCGGTACTTGTCCGCGAAGCTGTTCTCACCGTGCGTGTACGTCTTCACCCCCGTCTCCAGATCGACGGGGCGGTAGTCGTCGCCGAACTGGAAGGTGGCCGCCGGCGGGGCGTCGAGCCAGTCGGCCACGTCGTTGACGTTCTTCATCGTCGCCGACAACGCAATCACGCGTGGATCACACAGCCGGCGGAGCCGCGACACGGTCACCTCCAACACGGCCCCCCGCCTCTCGGAGTCCAACAGGTGGACCTCGTCGATCACCACACAGTCCACGTCGGTGACGAAACTGTAGCGGGCGGAGTCGTGTTTCCGTGTCGCGGAGTCGGCCTTCTCGGGTGTCATCACGAGGATGTCTGCCCGCTCGGCCCGTCGTGGGTCCAGATCGCGTTCCCCGGTGACGACCGCCACGGAGTAGCCCAGTTCCTCGAACCGTTCCCACTCCGACTCCTTCTCGGTGGTGAGCGCGCGCAACGGCGCGAGGAACAACGCGGTGCCGCCCTGCGAGAGGGTGCGACAGATCGCCAACTCGGCGAGGGCGGTCTTCCCGGAGGCGGTCGGCGCGGCCGCGACGACGTTGTCGTCCGTCTCTAGGACGGCCGGCAACGCCTCGCGTTGCATCCGATTGAACTCCTTGAACTCGAAGGCGTCTGCGAACTCCGGCACGGCGTCTGCGACGTTCATAGTTGGGGTGGGGTCGGCTCGTCTGTTCGGTGTCCGGCAGTGACGCGAAAAGGCCTTTCTCTCCCGGCCAGCCGCAGCGACGTGGCGACACGCTCGGTGAGCGGGTCGACCGCTACAGATCCGCGCGTTCGAACCGGGTGAGCCCGGCCAACGGCGGCGCAACGAGCCACACGCCCAACATGACGACCGCCGCCGCCTCCGTCGCCTGTTGGAACCGTTGCTCGACCGACGGCGGCGCGAACAACGTCCCGGCGAGGAACTCCCGAGAGACGATCTTGAACGCGCCGGTCGGGTTGAGCACCTGGAGCAGCGTCTGGAGCTCCCCGACGGTCAACGGGAGCCACGAGGGGCCGCCGCCGAGTCCGAGCACGAGCGGGAGCGCGTTGTTGATCCCGCCGAGCACGACGGTGAACAGGAAGTACACCCCGACCGCGGCCGCGACCGCGACGGTGCCGGAGCTGGTAACCGCCGAACAACCGACGGCGATGGCGACGTAGACGGCCGCCAACACCACCATCAACACGAGATAGCCGAGGTAGTCCAACGGCGCGAACTGCAACGGTCCCAGCGCCGCCACCAACGCCGGCACAAGGAAGCCGAGGAACAACGGCACGCCGACCGCGGCCGTCCGCCCGGCGACCTTGCCGG
>JAHENP010000151.1 GCA_018609965.1 Haloferacaceae archaeon | reverse complement strand
GAACGCAACCGGCTGTCGTTACCCCGCCGGCTCGACCGGTTCGGCTGTGACCGGTGTGACGCCTACCGCATCCCGGGCCGGAACGCCCGTGTCCGCCTCCAAGAGGGGAGTCACGTCGTGATCCGGTGTGACTGTGGGGCGACCGACCGGTACCCGTACTGACGCCGCCGGCCGGCGAACGTGCCACGGATCGCCGTCGCCCGGCGAACAGGACACGGGTTGCTGTCGGCTCAACCGGTCACGGTGGCACCGTAGCGTTGAAACGCGTCAGCGGGGAAGCTACGGGTGTGACCGAGAATCTCAAGCGGCGCGCACACGAACTCGACGCGACGCTCCGCGTGGGGAAACGCGGTGTCGAGGCGGTCGTCGACGAACTGGACCGGCAGCTGGACGACACCGACCTGGTGAAAGCGAAGTTCCTGCGGTCGGCTCGCGGCGGGAGCGAGACGGCGGAACTGGCCGAAGAACTCGCCGCGGCGGCCGGCGCGGATCTCTACGAGACGCGGGGCAACACCGCGGTGTTCAGACGCTGAGTGCGGCCTCGATAAACCCCGAGCGGGGAGTCGTCAGCCGTCGAGCGCGGCGACCGTGTCGAGGAAGCCGGCACCGAGGTACCCCTCGCCGAACGTCTCCGCGGTCGCGTTCGGAATCGTGTTGTACACCAGATCAGGGGTCACTGTCTTCCCGGTGACGACGAACCGGTGTGTCGGTTTGGCGGTTGTCACCGTCGATTCGACGAACAGTCCACCACTCAACTTTAGAAACGTCGGTTGTGTGTCAGATATACTCACGCAGTGTGCTTTCTGCAGGTTAAATAAGTATAGTTAGAAAATCACTTTGGTCTTTGTGTCGAGGCCAACTCGAAACAGAACCGAACACAGTCGGGACCGTATCGAATCCTCCTATCGTGTCGATTCTCTCCTCGGAGGTGGTGTCGGCTCCAACGAGACCGTCGGCCTGTCGCGGTGAACCCGTAGGGACCGTGTCGCTGAAGTAGCCGGGCGGTCCATACATGGAGCGTGCAGGTTCACCAGCTCGGCGAGGGGACACCGTCGGTCGCGGTCGTCGGGATGATCCACGGCGACGAGCCGTGTGGTCGTCGCGGGATCGAACGCATCCTCGCAGACGATCCAGACGTAGACCGGCCGGTGAAGTTCGTCGTCGCCAACGAACTGGCGGCCGAGCAGGGTGTGCGGTACGTCGACGACGATCTCAACCGGGCGTACCCGGGTGATCCGGACGCAGACAGCCACGAACGGCGGCTCGCGGCGGCGCTCCGTCGGGAGCTGGACGGGTGTACCACCTTGTCGCTCCACTCCACGCAGTCGTACGCCGAGCCGTTCGCGATCACGTCGACTGTCGACGAGATCGCGCAGTTCGTCGTCCCACGACTCCCAGTCACCCAACTCGTCGAGTCCGGCAGCTTCTCGCGTGGCCGGTTCATCGAGCAACCCCACACGTTGGAGGTGGAGTGTGGGCTCCAACGGAGCGAGAAGGCCGCCGAGAACGCCTACTGGTTGATCCGGGCGTTTCTCGCGGTGACGAACACGCTCCCGGAGCCGACGACGGACGACCGGATTCACTCCCGCGGGACGGAGACGGTCGACGTGTTCCGGCTCGCTGACCGGATCGGCAAACCCCCCGCAGACAGCTACGAGGTGCTCGCACACAACTTCGAACGGGTCACACCCCAGGAGACGTTCGCCGTCGCCGACGGGCAGGAGTTCACCGCCGACGAGGAGTTCTACCCGGTTCTGATGTCCGCGCGCGGCTACACGGACGTGTTCGGCTACGCCGCCGAACGGATCGGCTCGTTGTCGTAGTCTGTCACTGTCTGGTTCCACGTCCTGTCAAACTGGCACAACGAGAGTCGAATCGTGCGGTTCAAACCCGCGGCGGCGGGAGCCGGGCTATGGACGAAGCCGCACGCGAGTTTCTGCAACGCCTGTTAGAGACACCGTCACCGTCCGGGTTCGAGACCGCCGGCCAGGCCGTCTGGACGGAGTACGTCGCCGGGTTCGCCGACGACGTGTCGACGGACGCGTACGGCAACGCCGTCGCGGTCCACGAGGGCGATCCGGCCGTCGAGGCGGAGATCGCGGTCGCGGGTCACGCCGACGAGATTGGGTTCATGGTTCGGGACGTGACCGACGACGGGTTCCTCCGGATCACGGCCGTCGGCGGCTCCGACCGAACGGTGTCGAAGGGGCAACACGTCACCGTCCACGCCGACGAGCCGGTGGCGGGTGTGATCGGGCAGACCGCGATCCACCTCCGTGACGGGGGCGAGGAGTACGAGGAGATCGACGCCCAGTTCGTCGACATCGGGGTCGAAGACGCCGACGCCGCCCGCGAGCGAGTCGAGATCGGCGACCCGGTGACGTTCTCCTCGACGACCGCGGAGTTGGCCGGCGACCGGCTGACCGCCCGCGGGATGGACAACCGCGTCGGCACCTGGACGGCCGCCGAGGTGCTCCGGCGGGCCGCCGAACGCGATGTCGACGCGACCGTCTACGCCGTCGCGACGGTCCAGGAGGAACTCGGGCTGAAGGGTGCTCGGATGGTCGGGTACGACCTGAACCCGGACGCGGTCGTCGCCGTCGACGTGACACACGCGACAGACAACCCGGACGTGTCGGGGACAGCCAGCGGCCCCGTCGCGCTCGGCGACGGGCCGGTCGTCGCCCGCGGCTCCGCGAATCACCCCGGGCTCGTCTCGTTGGTTCGTGGAGCCGCCGATCGTGCCGAGGTGGACTACCAGCTCCAGGCGACCGGCTCCAGCACCGGCACGGACGCCGACGCGTTCTTCACCAGCCGCGGCGGCACCCCGTCGCTCAACCTCGGGCTCCCGAACCGGTACATGCACACGCCCGTCGAAGTGATCGACACGACCGATCTCGTCGCCGCCGCCGACCTGCTCGCGGCCGCCGTCGTCGACGCGCCCGACGCCGCACCGTTCGAAGCGACGCTGTAGGCCGACTCGACGACACACCCGACGCCACACCGTTCGAGGTGGCGCTGTAGTCGACTCGTCGACACACCCGCCCTGTCGCGATCCGACGCTTCCTCCGCCGGCACACCGACAGTCGTTCTCGTCAGAGATGATTCACGTTTTCGGAGTTAGTTTTAAATTCTGAGGGTGTAACCACTCTGGTATGGTAGACGATGCCAGAGACAGGGGGGCGACGGGCGGAGACAACGCGACGCGGCGGCGGTTCCTGCAGACGGCGTCGGCGACGGCAGTCGGCGGCGCGGTGTTGGGGTTCGGCACCGGGACGGCGGCGGCCGGCAAGGGGGACTGTGGCCCCGACAACGCCGCGGCGCCGAACGACTTCGCGCGGGTCACGACACGGGACCACTACGACGAGGACGCGAACCTCATCAACGGAGAGACGAAGTGGAGCTACGACGTAGAGGGGTCGTGGGGCCAGTGGGGTGAGGAACTCACCCTGTTCGTCCACGGCTGGCGGTCCGCCGACGAGGAAGACGAGCCGATCGACGCCGGCCAGGAGTGTACGGACGCGCTCCGTGCGGCCGGCTACGGCGGGGAGACGGCCGTCTTCTCGTG
>JAHENP010000150.1 GCA_018609965.1 Haloferacaceae archaeon | reverse complement strand
CGTCCCCTCGTCTCGCTGGAGAGCAACAACCCCGTCCACTGTTCCGAAGTACAGTCGGTCTCCGCTGAGTGCCGGGGTCGAACTGACTGTTGTGAGATCGTTTCGTTCCCAGACTGTTTCTCCGGTAGCCCGTTCGACCGTGACAACACCGTCACGAACGCCGGTGACGAAGGCCTTCTTCCGTCCGAGTGTCGGACAGGATGACACTGCCCGTGAGACGCGAGTCCGCCACTGTGGTCGGACAGAGTTTGCTGGCACACCGCCACTGGGCCGACTCCGATTGTTTGTCGCCTCATACCCAAGCGAGGGCCATTGCCTCTCTACCGACAGGGACGACGGGCCGTCGTCACGCCTTGAGGACGCACAACCACCAGAGAGGGCAACACCAGCTGTGACAGCCGTAGCCAACTCTCGCCGGGTGAGTTCAATCACATCTGTGGGTTCTATTCTTCATAAATATGTAGCCTCCGAGGGAGATAGCCAAGCTCACAGAGGAACTGACAAACGACACCGACACTGCCCCGAGTACTGTTGTTCCGGGCGCTGCAGACGACGGTGTCGGGACGAACCAGGAGAGTGTCGGCGGTATCAGCAACCTAGATCCGGTCGGTGGGTGGAGTTATGACTACGACATCGCTGCCCCGAACTTCGGCATCACCTACGCGAACGTTGAGAACGCGGCGACGCTGTACAAGTCTCAGGAACGCGACAACGATGGCTACTACCACTACGTAAGCTACCACGGCCTGAAGGCTGTGGCATTTCCCCCATGATGGGTTTCCAGCCACCGACCTGCGACAGACCACGGCGGATTGCACCACGCCGGTTCTGCCAGAGCGAACTGTGTGGTTCCCCCAGGCGTACTCTCACTGGGCTGTATCCAGTGAGGACCGCTGGCGTGTCACGTCGCTTTAATTCAGCGTGGACTCAGACACGTCGCGCCACCGAACTGGTGGGCGGAGCGGCGTCGTCGGCGTCCCGCTGTTCAGGGCCGGCCTACGGCGGCCCCTCCAAAGCGTCCAGTTTGGCCACTTTGGAGTGCAGTCCAGAGTAAACACGCCTGATAACTAAATCGCACGGAAACCAGTATAGCGAAGGAAATACACCAAGTGGAGGTCCTGGTCGGCTTTCTCCCACAGGTGAAGATGTCGGTATCCGCCTTGCATCTCTATGATATGGCTGTGGTCTCAGGGTGAAGCGAACAGCATCTGGGGATACGACTGGTTCTAGCAACAGGTGGACGTTCAGACGGACAGCGTCTACCTATCACAGTGGGCACCGTTGACCCGGATCGACAAACATAAAAACCGGTCTCCGTTGGACTGGATGTTGGCCTGAGCAGTGGTCCGACCATCGGACTGAGTGGATCGACTGAGATCGCGGAGGGGGTGTTCTTCACCGACGAACTCACGCAGGGGCCGAACGGCGAGCACAGGATCAAGTTCGATGCTAACGGGACGACCGACAAGGTGAACGGTATCAACGGAGTGACTCACTTCCGGTCACAGAACGACTACGATCTGTACCAAGACTCGCTCCCTCGTGGACACTTCTACATGAAGGCGAAAGGCTTCGCCGACTAATACCCGGAATCGAGGCGGCTGTCGCTTCCGGAACGCGCACCGGTTCTTTCGGTGGGTATCGGACGGCACGGTTGAGTGACTCCCACTGTCTGCGGAGCGTCCCGTCTACACCGCCCGGTTGTCATGATCTTGGATAATAAAACCGTCTGTCCGCCGCTCAGGCGAACTTGTCGAACAACGGGAACGACGTGTCGAAGTTCGTCGTCGTCACGTAGTCGGGGTCGTTGGCCGCGTTGTTCGTGTCGTCGGTTATTGTATCGCCGTTGAGCCGGAGGTCCGTCCCGACGCCGGCGGCCACGTCGTCGAGCAACGCCCGCGGGTCGGGGTTCGAGGTGTCCGTCCGGTTGGCGCCAAGCAGGATCAGACTCCCGCCGTTGGAGACGAACGTCGACAGCGCGTCCAGCTCCGACTGTGTGTACGCGACCGTCGGCAGTGAGACGATCAGTGCCCGCCCGCCGGAGAGTCGGCTCCCGGTGATGGTGTTCAGCCCGCGCAGTTGGATACCGCCCTCACCCTCCAGGTGGCGGAGGTAGTAGACGGCGTCTTCCGCCGACTGGGAGTAGATGTGGCCGAACTGGCCGTGGCCACCGTCGATGTACACCGGCCCGGTGTTCGAGCCGAGATAGTCGATCAGATTCGAGACGAACGTGAACTGGTCGTAGCTGCTCGCGTCGCCGTCGTAGAACTCGTCGATGAGCGGCCCGCCGATCATCGCCGTGTTGACAGACTCGTCGACCGCGACCAACGGTGGCTGGTCATACGAGACGCCGCCCGACAGCTGTTGGGTCGCCGTCGACTCCGCCCGCACCGGCACGCGACTGTCGGCGACGGCGCCGCCGGTCGTCTGGATACTCGACGGAATCGGGACGAACGCCTCCTCGACCGTGCGGTCGCGGAACTCCGTGCTGTTGGCCGGGTCCGACTGACGCCACACCTGCCGGTCGGCGCTGCGGGCCGACAGCTCTTCGTCGACGAACACGTCGTGTTTCGCCAACGAGGAGTCGTACACTCGGGCGTACCCCTCCTGGATGAGCCGGCGGTTGTACAACGTGTCACGCGAGCCGTCGCCGGTCCGGTCGTAGCGGAGATACCCCAACACGCGGTCGAACGGGTCACGGATCGGCTCGTTGTCGTCGAAGAACAGGTCGACGGTCGCGCCGTCGAGTTCGCCGACCGCCCAGTTCTTCGCGGCGTCACCCTCGTTTTGGAGGTAGGTGGTGTCCTCGATCCCCTCCCACTCCTCGACGCTCTCGGCGCTGGCGTTGCCGGGCGTCTCCGGCGTGTCGACACCCAACACCCGAATGCTCTCCGTGTTGCCGTTGGCGCCTTCGACGGTGGCCGTGTCGCCGTCCGCCACGTCCGTCACCTGGACCGTGTAGGTCGTCCCCTTCTGGAGCGAGCTGATGTCGTCGAGCGTACCACCACCGCCACCGCCACCCCCACCACCGCCGTCGTCGCCGCTGCCGAAGTAGTCGAACGTCGACGTATTGAACGCGCCAGTGACCGGCTCGTAGAAGTTGCCGTCGTTGACGGTGTAGTCGACGACTTGGTCGTCGTTGAACCGGAACCCCAGCTGGAGGTAGCCGGTGATGTCGTTGAGGTTCTCCGTCTCGTCGTAGTTGCGGTAGTCCGACTCGTCGAACAGGTAGACGGCGCCGCCGGCGTCGACGAAGTCGAACAGGTCCGACAGTTCGGATGTCGCGAAGTCACTCGGCGAGGTGATCACGACCGCGTCCGCCCCGAACAGATCCTTCGAGAGATCGTCCGTCGTCTGCACGTTGTACCCCGCCGACTCCGCCTTCGAGACGAACGTCGAACACCGCGAGGTGGTCCAGTACTGGTTGTGACTCTCGTCCCAGAGGATCGTCCCCGAGCCGCCGAGGTCGCTGTCGAAGACGTTCAGTACGAGTTCGTCGTTGCCGTACGTCCCAAACTCGGAGTCGCCGTCGGCGACGAGCACCGAGCCGAACCCGGTGACGGTTTTGTCCGTCGCGACGAGCGGGATCTGTGTTCCGTCCGCGTAGAAGTACGCGTTGTTGTCGCCGTCGGTGTCCTCGTTGCTCGCGCTCGTCTCCGCCCACACCGCGATCAGGCTGTCGTCCGTCAGCGCCCCGTAGTTCGCGTCGAGCAGACTCGACGAGGAGTAAAACTCCACGTCTGGAATCGTCGACGCCGCCGTCGTCTGTCCCGCCAGTGCACCCAGTCCGACTGCTGTCGCGCTCCCCGCGAGGAATGTTCTCCGTCGCACACGTATTCCAACGACTTCCTGGTACAAACCAACTTCGGAGTAGAGTATTTTAGGGAACGTTGCACACACCACGTTCGAACCACCTCCGTTTCCCGTGGACTGTGCCGTCGGCACCCGCTCTGGCGGCGCTCCCGACACACCGTCACAGACGACGCGTGACGCCGACTCCCCCGGGTCGGCGTCGCGACCGCCCGCTCAGGCGGGTGTCAGTTCGGCCGGCGTGGCCGTCTCGGCGACGCGTTCGTACAGCGACTCCGCCCAGGCGATCGCCTCCGGCGAGTCGTTGATCACCACCCCTTTGATCCCCTGGCCGGCGTAGACGACGACCCCAGCCTCGGTGTCGTCGGCGATCCAGAGCCCGAACTCCACCGGAATCTCGCCGGCCAACACTGTCGATGTCTCGGCGGTCCCCTCCCCGGCTGCGTGGCCGGTGAGCAGGTCGAACAGATCGGGGGCGAGCACCAACTCCAACTGGCCGCCGCTGTCGACCGCCTCGTTCTGGAACCGGTCGGCGAACCCCACGAACGCGGTCGGCGCGAACCCACGGATCTGCTCTGCGTCCGCCACCGACTCTAAGATCGACGTGACGACGGCGTCCGGCAGCGCCCGTTCGGCCTCGTGGACTGTCGCCCCTTCGAGGAACTGCCGGCCCAACGGCGTGTCGTGCGGGAGCGAGTCGACGACCGGCGCGGCCGCCCGGAGATCCGTCACCGTCTCACGGTAGTCGGCGTGCACCTCCGCGGCCACGCGCCCCGACGTGGTCGGTCGCCAGACGCCGTCGTCGTAGGTGACCAGCCCCGTCGACTCCAGTTCGCGAACGATGTCGTCGAGCGTCGAGCGCGGCGTCCCGGTCGCCTCAACGAGCGCCCGCTTCTCCCGCGGCTCGGTGACGATCGCCCGGAGACAGTCGTACCGTCGTCGGACGACTCGTGCGGTCTCTGCGGCCCCATCCTGACAGCTTCGTGGCACGCATCTACGTACGTACTCAAGCGGTTAATCGTTCGGGACAACAACTGATCGTGTGCCAATAGCCGCCGAGGCTCCCGCTCTGTCCGGAACTGTCGTCTCTGTACGACACTGTCTCACACGGGTCGACCGCGTTGAGCCGGTCGCGCCGATCATCGTCGAGTGCAGTCTGCGGCAACGGCAGTCAGAAGTGGTCTGCGCCTTCAGAGGAGTACTGGAGATCCCCGCCCCGGCCGCCTTCGACGGTCGACTCCCCGACTTCCCCCGTCGAGGGAACCTTGACCACCACGTCGTCGATGTCGTCGAAGTCGAGGATCAGGTCGCGTTTGATGTTCTGTGCCGTCACGTCGGAGATTCCACAGCCGGAACACGTCCCGCCGAGTTCGACGACGACCCGCCCCTCGTCGGGGTCCGCCTCCCGGACGACACTCGTCCCACCGTGCATCTGGATGATCGGCATCTGTCCGACCATCCAGTTCTCGACTCGCTCCGTGAGTGTGTCGTCGTCGGTCATCACTCGTTGTTTGATCCCTGCGGACGGAAAGCTTGCGGTTAGGCCACCCGCCGGTGTAACCGAACGGAACTGTGTCACGATCCCGCACAGTATCACGATTCTGCACGTCCACGCGGGGTATCTCCCGCCTCAGCGCCGTCGCCGCCGGAGCCACGCGGCGACGCCGACACCGCACAACGCCGCGACCGCGCCGAACCCCGGCGTCTCCGTCTCCGTCTCGTCGCCCCCGTCTCGCCGTTCTCCGCCGGTCGTCTCGCTGTCGCCCGTCGCTCCGTTTCGGCGTCCGTTCTCGTCTGTTGTCCCGCGCTCGCTCGCCGTTCTGCTCTCGTCTGCCGCACCGCTGCCGGCCGTCGTCGCCCCCTCGTCGTCGACTGTCGTGGTCGGACCGGGCGCCGTCGTCTGTGCCGTCAGCGCCGCCGGATTTCCGCCGGTGCCCTCGACGGCCGGGAACGTCCACAGCCCGGCCGCGCCGTCGGCCGTCCCCATCGACGACGCGAGGAGAGACCCCCCCGCGACGGGGGCGGCCGTCCAGAACCGTGTCGTCGCCGGCGCGACCCACCACGACAGCTCTCGTGGCGCCGTCGGATCAGAGATGTCGTGGCGTTTCACCCCACCCTGGTACCACGCGGAGTAGAGCGTCCCCTCCCGGAACGAGAAGTTGTGTGCGGTGGTCCATGTCCCCCGGAACGTCGGGTCAGCCGTCTCGGGCGGCTCAATCTCCGAGAGCCGTTCTGGCGCCGTCGGCTCCGAGATGTCGTACAGTTCGATCCCGCTGGGGCCACCCTGTAGCGCCCCGTCTCGGGAGACCGCCCACGACTCCCCGCCGATTCCGAGCAGGTCGTTTTCCGCGTCCGTCCGGACGTAGTGGTGGTTGCCCGGCGAGGCGGTGTACTCCGAGCTACCGGCGTCCACCAGCGCTGTGGGTGACAACGCCGGAACGGTCCCGAGGTGGGTCGGCGACGCCGGATCGGAGACGTCCAACAGGTATGTGCCGGCGTCCCAGTGGGCCAACACCGCCAGCCCGTCCCGCACCCACACGTCGTGGAGCACGCGAAACGACGACTGCACGGCTCCCCACCGGTCGTCGTGACGGGTGAGCGACCACCGACCCACTTCCCGTTGCTCGTCGGCCGCGACGACGACGAGTTCGTTGCGTTGGACCCCGTCGGCCGCGGCCGAGCCGTTGCCGGTGAGAAAGGCGTGGCCGTCGGCGAATGCACAGTTGTGGATCGGGAACGTCGTCGGGTGGAACCCCAGGTGTGTCGGGTCGGCAGGCTCCGAGACATCGACGAACAGGACGCCGTTGGTCGACTCGCCGGCGACGAAGTTCGCCGGCCCGACGACCGCGAGCGTGTCGCCGTCGCGTTTCACGTCGTAGATCTGGTCGAGTGCCCCCGTCTCTCGGTCCGCCAACAACCCGCGCCGCTCGGCCAACAACCGCGGCGCTGTCGGGTCTGTCAGGTCGACCGTCGCATAGCCGTCTGTCGTCGCTACCGCGGCCGTCTCACCGTCTGGCCCGACGACGGCCTCTTTGGCGCCCGCAATCTTCAGCCGGCTTCGCGGGCGGAACGCCGTCGTCTCCCCGACAGCCGGCCGCCCGAGCGCCCCGACTCCGACGGCCGCCAGTCCCGCACGAATCGCGTCACGTCGTCGCACGCTCCCGACTGTGTGTGCCGCCGGCAAGAACGCGTCGGCGTGTCTCTGTCCGAGTGACCCGCCCGACGCGAGGAAAACTCTCAGGCGTCTCTCGGATCGCCGGTGCCGCCGGTCAGCGCGGACGCCAACGCCCCCTTGAGGACCACGTCGTCACCCAGCGTCGTCGGCCGCACGTCGGGGACGTTCGTCATCACACGCCCCGGGAGCCGTTCACGGAGCGGGTCCAACACGGCCGCGGGGTTCTCCAACGCGACTGCGCCCCCGACGAACACGACCAGTGGCGCGTACGCGTGGACCAGACTCGCCACCCCGAGCACGTTCCACTCCGCCACCCGGTCGATGACCCGGTCGGCCAACGGGTCCGTCCCGGCCGCCGCGAAGATGTCGGCGGCGTCGAACGCGGCGTCCGACACCGGCAGTTCCGTCGCCACACCCTCCGTCTCGTGGAGGTGACGGGCGTAGCTCGGGAGGTTCTCGCCGGAACAGTACGCCTCCCAGTGGCCGTCGTGGCCACAGCCACACGTCATCGCCCCCGCGGGGTCGACGACCAAGTGTCCGACCTCGCCCGCGTTGCCGTCCCAACCGGTGAGTACGTCTCCGTCGACACAGACGCCGGCGCCGATCCCTGTCGAGATCGTGAGGTAGATCATGTCGTCCGGGTTGCGGTCGCTGTAGAACCGTTCCCCGATCACCCCGGCGGTGGTGTCGTTGTGGAGCGCCACCCGGTCGGTGTCGAGCAGCTCCGACACCGGGCCGGTCAGTGGCACCCGTTCGACGGAGTCCGGGAGGTTCGCCGGCTCCGTCACCGCCCCGGCTGCTAGGTCCAACGGGCCGATGGAGCCGATTCCCGCCGCCCGGACGGCCGCCGGCGGGACGCCCGCGTCAGTACACGCCCGCCTGAGGACATCGAGCACCGCCTCTGTCACTGCAATCCCGGTCGGTCCCTCCGGGGTCGCCGCGCGAGCGACGCCACGGACCGCGCCGGTTTCGTCGCCCACCACCGCCCGGACGTTTGTCCCACCCAGGTCGACCCCAACGTAGGAGGCCATGACTCGAAATTCCAGTGTGGGGACACTTAACCGGGCGGGTTCGTCGGCGCCGCGGGTACCACACGCGCCGTGGCCGCCGCTCAGTCGTCGCCTGCCACCGGCTCGTCGGCCGCCGTTCGCTCACTGTCGGTGCCGACGTTGTCGTCGAGCGCGTGCCAGGAGAGCTGTGGGTCGCGTGCGGCCGACACCTGGTCGATCCGGCTCGCGGCCGTCCGGGACGGGGCCGCCGCGAGCGCCTCCTCGTCGTCGCCGACTGCGGCGTTGAACGCCGCCGCCAGGTCGTCGAGCTCGGTCTGGCCCTCGACTTCCGTCGGCTCCGTCAACATCGCCTCCGGGACGAACTCCGGCCACTTTGTCGTCGGTGGGTGGACGCCGAAGTCCAACATCCGTTTCGCCACGTCTGCGGCGTCCGTCTCCCCGGCGGTCGCCGCGAACTCGTGGTGGAACGGCCCGTACGGCACGTCCATCTCCAACTGCTCGGCGAGGTAGTTGGCGTTCAGCGTCGCCTTCGCGCTGGCGTCACGCAGTCCCTCGTCGCCCAGCCGCGCGATGTACGCGTACGCCTTCGCCAACACCAGCCAGTTGCCGTCGAAGCCGTGGACCTTCCCGATCGACTCCGGCGGCTCGTACCGCTCGTAGGTCAGGTCCGCGCGGTTCGCGCCGTCCGTGATGATCTCCCCGTCCTCGTCTCGGGCGCGGACGTGTGGCGTCGGCAGGAACTCCGCCAACTCCGAGACGACGCCCACCGGGCCCGCACCGGGGCCGCCGCCGCCGTGGGGGGTCGCGAACGTCTTGTGGACGTTGTAGTGCATGATGTCGAACCCCATGTCACCCGGCCGCCCCCGCCCGAGGAGGGCGTTGAGGTTCGCACCGTCGTAGTAGAGCAGTCCGCCGGCGTCGTGAACCAACTCCGCGATGTCGACGATGTCCCGTTCGAACAACCCGACCGTGTTCGGGTTGGTGAGCATCAACGCGGCGGTGTCCTCGGAGACGGCCGCCTCCAACGCCTCGAAGTCGACACGACCGTCCTCCCCGGACGGGAGTTCGACGACGTCGTACCCCGCCATCGCGGCGGTCGCGAAGTTCGTCCCGTGTGCGGAGGCGGGGACGATCACCTCGCTTTTGTCGTTGTCGTGGAAGGAGTGATACGCCTTCGCGACGGTGATCCCGGTGAACTCCCCGGCCGCGCCCGCCGGCGGTTGGAGCGTCACCTCGCTCATCCCACCGATGTCGGCCAGATAGCGTTGGAGATCGTACCGGAGCTTCAGGTTCCCCTGACTCGTCTCGTCGGGCCGGTCCGGGTGGATCGCCGCGTTCTCGTCTGCGGCCACCTCCTCGGTGAACTTGGGGTTGTACTTCATCGTACACGACCCCAACGGGTACGACCCCGACTCCACTCCCCAGTTCATCTGGGAGAGCCGGGTGTAGTGGCGGGCCAACTCCGGTTCGGACAACGATGGCAACTCCAACGAGTCACGCGTCAGCTCGTCGGGAAGTGCCGACCCCGCTCCGGGGTCGACCGTCGTCGAGTCTTTCTCCGACAACAGGGGTTGATACCGATCCTCGTCGCCGTAGCGTGCCTGATCGTATCTCATGCTGTCACCTCCTGTAGCGCCGCGACGAGCCCGTCCGTCGCGTGTTCGTTCGTCTCCGTCACACACACCTGGAGCCGTTGGTCGCCGACCGTGTGGACCGCGTAGCCGTGGTCGCGCAGCCCGGCGGCCGTCTCGCTCGCGTCGACCGGCGCGTCCGCGACACTCACCTGGAACTCCCGGAAGTGGTGGCGGTCGTGGACCGGCGCGGCCACACCGTCGATCTCGTCGATCTCCGCGGCGAGCCCGTGTGCCCGCCGGACGGAGCTGTCTGCGAGGTCGGCCAGCCCGTCTGCACCCAGCGTCGCGGCGTGCATCGCCGTCCGGAGCGCCACCCACGCCTGGTTCGTACAGATGTTGGAGGTGGCGCGTTCCTTCCGGATGTGTTGCTCGCGGGTCTGGAGTGTCAGGGTGAACGCCCGCCGACTCGACTCGTCTTCGGCTGCGCCGACGAGCCGCCCGGGCACCTGCCGGAGGAAATCGTCACGACAGGCGAACAACCCGGTCCCCATCCCGTCTGCGGCCGGCAGCCCGAGTGAGGCGGCCTCGCCAACGACCACGTCCGCGCCGACCGCCGCCGGCTCTTCGAGCAGCCCGAGCGCGACGATGTCACTTCCGTAGGCGAACAGGGCGTCTGTGTCGTCCGCGAGGTCCGCGACCGTTTCCAACGCCGGCTCGACGGCGCCGGCCACGGTCGGCGTCTCCGCGTACACCAACACCGTCTCGTCGTCGACCGCGTCCGCGAGGGCGTCCGTATCGACGGTACCCTCCTCGTAGGGGTACGTCTCGACGGTCAACTGGGAGCCGTCGACGTAGTTGGCGAGCGTCTCGCGTTTCCCCTCCCGCAACGCCTCGGGAACGAGCACCGTCGACCCGCTCGCTGCACGCACCCGCTCGGCAAGCAGTGCGGCCTCGCCCAACGCCGTCGCGGCGTCGTACATCGAGGCGTTCGCCACCGGCAGCCCGGTCAGCTCCGTCAGGATCGACTGATACTCGAACAACGCCTGCAGGAACCCCTGGGTGATCTCCGGCTGGTACTGGGTGTAGCTGGTCAGGAACTCCGACCGCGCCGAGAGGTTGTCGACCAACGACGGGACGTAGTGGCTGTAGTGACCCCGCCCGAGGAACTCGACGAGGTCGTCGTTCTGCGCGAACGTCTCCCGCAGTTCGCTCACGACCGCCCGTTCGGAGCGTTGCTCGATCCCCAGCTCGCCGTCGAAGGCGACCTCGTCGGGGATGTCGAACAGCTCCGCCTCGCTGTCGACCCCAATGTCGTCGAGCATTGCCTGCGTCTCTGCAGGGGTGTGAGGCGCGAACGGTGTGCCAGTCCGGCGTCCACCGCTGCTCACTGTCCGCCACCTCTCGGTCGGTGTACACGACCCGTCGTGCGTGTCTCCTCGCGCCGGCGTGTGTGCATACTCGTGCAAGCGGCCGCTGGATAATGAGTTGTTCGCTACCGGGTGGACGACACCATCGTGTGGGGTATTCACTCGACTCCGAGTTTCATCTCGCTTCGCCGAGCTGCGCTCACCTATCCACGATCGTGTTCATATCAACCGGCACCGTCTCCCCGGTGGACACAGACACAGGACGGTGGCCGATGACCCGGCCGGCTTATCATGTCGCCCCACGTACCGACTGACGTATGCGACGCGCCCTCAGGGCACGCCTCGCCGGGCTCCGTGAACGGGCCAGCGACGGGCTCGCCCGGGCGGTCGCGGCCGACCACACCACGCACGAAATCGCGGCGACGTTCGCGCTCGGCACCGTCGTCGTCGTGCTCCCGACGGCCGGCACCGCGCTTGTGGTGTTCGCGGCCGTCGCCTACCTGTTCGAACGGGCGAGCAAACTCGCGTTGGCGGCGACGTTGGTCGTCTACAACCCGCCGGTGAAGTGGACGATCTACGGCGCCAGCTACTGGCTCGGAACCGCCGCGTTGGGTCCCGCGCCCGGGGTCACGCCGTCGCCCGCGGCGCTTGAACGCGTCTCGCTGTCGGCCGGCCGGGCCGTGCTCGTCCGCCAACTGTTCGGCAACGCGGTGGTGGCTGTCGGGCTCGCTGCCGTCGGCTATCTCGTCGTCCGCGGGAGCGTCGCCGGCTACCGCCGCCGACGCGACGCGAGGGACGGCTCACACGCGTCTCCCCGCTCGGAGGGGACCGATCCGTACGCAGACGAGTGACGAGGAACCGGTGTTTGCTCAGCTCGCCGTCTCTTTCGTCAGTCGTCGCCGAAGCTGGTGGTGTCGTCGACGCCG
>JAHENP010000149.1 GCA_018609965.1 Haloferacaceae archaeon | reverse complement strand
CTACAACATGCGGACGTTCGCGCCGAGGAACCTGGAGACGTTCCGGTTCGAGTGACTGGGTGGGGTCGGGTACCGTTCGCGTCTTGACGCTGGCGTCACGGTTCTATTTGCTACTGGAGTGAGAGGGTAGTGACCGCAGACTAGGTGTATATCACCATTCTAATATCAACGGTGTATCCGCGGTACGTGACGACCCGTTCATAGGACTCATTCGGATGTTTTTTGAGCTTATTGTAAGCGTTTCTTGTCTCATCTAACTTTCGTTCTGGAATAGGAACGGCGACAAGCTCTGCCGTCCCGTTGGATTCGTAGGCACTGACCGCTTTTTTCGTCACACGCCGGAGTCGGTCGTGATCAACCTCCGACAGTGGGACCGGCTCAACGTCGGATGAATCCGACGGGATGACGCTCGCTCTTAGCAGTCCGCCAGTTTCTGACCCGACGGGTCCCGCACAACCGGCGACGAGCAGAAGCAGGGAAACTGTGGCCACTCTCTGTGTATGATTCATACAACGATGTTCAGCTCTTGCTCTGCATGTACTATAGAGGTTGCAGTGGACTTACGCCCATTATTGGGTCCGTGGTGGCCGCCATGTACACCGAGCATCAGTATATGATCGTTTTCGACATCGTACTGGTACCACGGTCCGCCGGAGTCGCCACCTTTATCTCCTGAATTTGTTCCAGTTATAATTCCTGCATCAGCATTATATTTTATCAAATCAAAAGTAGCTCTTCCCGTCGTCGCACCCTGGCGAGCAGCCGTCTGACTGTTAGACGCCATGTCTTTCAGTCTGTCTTCTGCCACAGTTCCGTTGACTGGCCACCCCATGTAGTTGTTCTCCCGCTTATCTGCCAGGTCGTACTTTCGCTTATTCCCATCAGAGGCGAAGAACGCAATGTCTCCATTACCTTCGTCTGTGTGCTTCGTGCTCTTCCCAATGCCCGTTTCACAACAGACGTACGGCTGATGTACTTTTATGCCGTTCTCTCGGTTGAACACATGTGATGCGGTGAGCCACCCCGGCTTGGTGTTGTCCATATCGTACGCGGGAGATCCAATCGTTCCTACTTCAAGATCACCGCACATTATCCGACATCCAGCGGGGACTGGCCTGTAGAGTGAACTGTACACTTCGGTCTGTATCTCTGTCTTCTTCTCGAACGCGACCGGAATATCTTCGACACGGTGAGCGCGACCGTCGTGTTCGACGACCCCTGACGCAGTTGCCGGTGTCCGTCGTTTCACTTCTTCGGGAGAGACGGACGGTCGACGCTTGGTCACTTTGTCTCCGTCTTCTGTGACCGACTTGACCACCGTTTGGGTCACACAGATCACAGTCTCCCCGTAGTCGGGACTGTTCACATCGGGCGTGACTGAGACAGACGGAATCTCTCCGATCCTCTCTCTGACCCGGCGAGCAGCATCGTAGGCAGTCTCGGTACGAATCCACTGGTCGCGTGGGATTTTGTAGAACTTCGCCTCGCGTTCCGGCATCGCGCCGTTGGTGACTGCTTCGTGGTTCGTGTGTTGATACGAGTGGGTCCGGACGACATCGTCAGTGTCGTCTGCCGCTGCCGTGGCGATCTCGTCGATCTGTCCAGTGGCGAGTGCTGCTCCCGAGACGCCGAGCGTAGAGAGGGTCTTGACGAGGCGACGTCGCCCCATCACACGCAGTTTTCGTTCTGTCGACCGTTGTCTTCCGTTCAGCGCGGTCTCTGCAACAGGAGTGTTGTCACCGTCCGTCTCGGCCTGACTGTCTTCTTCCGATATAGATTTACCTGTTTCAGGCGCAGTTTATAATTTTTGCTATAATCTTTTCCTATTTTTCAAAAAATCGAACTGGGATCGGGGCACGGTCTGGCCGGAGAACGACCCACGTGATTAATGAACTCGCCGCCGCATCTTTGGAGTATGAAACGGCTCTGGGGGGACAACGGCACGACGGAGGCGTTCAGACGTGAGTTCACACAGTGGGCCCGCGACCACGGGGGGAGGCTCGTCGACAACGAGGACGGCGCCATCTTCTGTGAGTTCGGCGGCACCGAGACCCACGCCAGCTTCGAGATTGGCGTCTACGAGGCCGGGGGCCAACACGTGCTCCGGTTCGACACGATCCGTGAGGAGATCGAGTTGAAGGTGCTCGCGGAGTACGCCATCGACGACTCCACGCTCGTGCTCAAGTCCGACCAGGGGAGCCGGGAGTTCGAACTCGACGTGGCCAGCGGGAACTGGAGCGTGCGGAAACGGCCGATCTGAGCCGGTCCTGGCTCACTCCGCGTCCCGGTCGCGTTCGCTCGTCGCGGCGTGACCGAGTTCCGCCTCGACGGCCTCGACCTTCTCGAAGGCGCGTTGGTCGGTCGTCCGTTTGTCGTCGATCTTGAGGAACGTGCTCACCCGGTCGCCGTCGACCGCCTCGTGGGCGGCTTCGACCGCCTCGAACAAGGTGCCAACGTCGTCCGTCTCGATGACGGTCCCCATCGGGTTCGTCTCGTAAGCGACACCCGCATCGTCTAACGCCGCGACCGCCTTCGCCACCTCGTCTGCCATGCTGTCTTCGACCACCGGTGCGACCGAGAGGAGTGCGATCACTGTCACAGACGAGGTGAGGCCGGCACCGAGAAGACGCTGACGGCAGATGAGGAGCCGGGAGTCGCTGTCGTGGCTCGCTGCGAGACGACAGCAGAGTTACACCGGTGGAGACCACACACGCGAGCGTGACGTACCGTTCGCACCCCGTCCGGCGGCTGTGTGAGAACCCGAAGGCGGACGCGACCGTGACACTCGTCGTCGGGGTCGACGACGAGACGGACGAGACGGAGCTGCGCGAGCGACTCCCCGAGACGGACGGGGTCGAACCGCTCCCGTACGACAGTTTCCGTGTGACCGTCTCCGAGTCTGCCGTCGCGGACGTGTGTGCGATCACGGGTGTGACACGCGTCGAGACCGCGAACGTGATCGGCACCGGCGATGCAGGCGAGGACATCTGACGCGTCGCCGAAAGGTGCCGCACGCGTCGCCGAGTGTGAGGCGTCGGTGTACCAGGGTAGTCAGTCGGCGCCGTGAGGCGGCGCGTGCCCACAGTCGGGACACTGCCACACGCCGTTTTCGGGGCCGAACACGACACCACAGGTCGGACAGGTCGTCTCCATACGACTCACACGAGACGCGGCGGGAGGGTAGTTCCCCAGGGAAACCCGACGGTGTGGGAACGCTGTCCGAACCTCTGCGTGTTGGACGAGCGTCGTCCGAGTCTCTCCCCTCGCGTTGGACGGGTCTCCATCTCCGCGTCGGGCGTACAACCAGCCCGCGTGTCTGCGTGACCGACAGACGGAGGGGTTGAACACTCCCCGCTGTACCGAAAACTACACCTACGACGGGACGGCACGCGGTGACATGGATCTCCTCTCGATGTCGGATCTCCACACGCAGTTTGCCACCGAACGGGGCGACGTGAAAGCAGTCGACGGCGTCGACCTGACGGTCCGGGAGGGGGAGACGGTCGGGCTGGTCGGCGAGTCTGGGTCGGGGAAGTCAGTCACCGCGCTGTCGGCGATGGATCTCGTCGACGACCCCGGCGAGATCGCCGGTGGGCGGGTGACACTCCGGGCACCGGACGTGATCCCCGCGTTGTTGCCGCGTCACGCCGACGGGATCGCCGGCTACCCGGACGGTGTCGGTGAGGCGCTGACGACGCTGGCGGCGGCGTGTCGCGACGGCGATCTCGCTGGTGTCGCCGAGGAACTGGCCGGGATCGCCACCGACTGTGCCGCGCTCGACGACCCCGCGGGGTTGGCCACTGGGGTGGAGGAGGCGGGTGAACGGCTCCGCACCGGTGGGGACCCCGACGCCGTCGCCGACAAGCTGGTGACACTCGCCGAGCGGTCGCGTGACGGCTTCGTCTTCCTGGAGACGGCGACGGTTGAGGCTGACCCCGAGGCGGACCCGCGGACGGTGTTGCGCGAGGAACCCGACCGTGTCGGGGAGGTGACTATCGAGGAGGCAGTGATCGACCTGACGGCCGCGCCGGAGGCGGCGATGCGTGACGTGCGCGGCGGCGCCGTGAGCATGATCTTCCAGGACCCGATGACCTCGCTCAACCCCGCGTTGACCGTCGGCGAGCAGGTCGCCGAGAGTCTCCGGCTCCACCAGTTCGACGGCCGGCGTGAAGACTCCTGGCGCAACGCGATCAGGGAGGTCGTGTCGTCGGTGCGGGGTGAGACGGATCAGGCGGTGCTCGACCGGGTGATCGAGGTGCTCTCGGAGGTCGGGATTCCGGAGCCGACCGAACGGGTCGACGACTACCCCCACGAGTTTTCCGGCGGGATGCGGCAACGCGTGTTGATCGCCATCGCCCTGGCGTGTCGACCGCAGTTGTTGATCGCCGATGAGCCGACGACCGCACTCGACGTGACGATCCAGGCGCAGATTCTGGAGTTGATCAACGATCTCCAGGCAGAACTGGGGATGTCCGTGTTGATGATCACCCACGATCTGGGGGTCGTCGCGGAGACGTGTGACCGGGTGGCGGTGATGTACGCCGGCGAGATCGTCGAAGAAGGGCCCGTCGAAGAGATCTTCCACGACCCCTCACACCCGTACACCTACACCCTGTTGGAGTCGATCCCGACCGAGGACGCCGACCGGCTCACCCCGATCGAGGGGAACGTCCCGGACCTGATCGACATGCCGACCGGTTGTAACTTCGCCGACCGGTGTCCGTGGGAACAACCGGAGTGTACGGCCGGCGCGGTGCCGGTGCGGGACCACGGTGACGGGGAGACCACCCACCGGGCGCGGTGTGTGCTTGACGACTTCGACGAGAGCGAGTACGGCACCGACGACCCCGGCGGAGAGGAGACGGTCGTGGGCGAGGAGCTGGTGTCCGTCGACCGGTTGGAGAAACACTTCTCGCGGGCGGACGGCTACCTCGACCGACTGCTCTCCTCGGAGGCCGAGAGCGTGAAGGCGGTCGACGGCGTCGACCTGAGCGTCTACGAGGGGGAGACGCTCGGGCTGGTCGGGGAGTCCGGCTGCGGGAAGTCGACGACCGGGCGGTCGTTGCTGCGGTTGTTGGAGCCGACGGACGGCACCGTCGTGTTCGCGGGCGACGAGCTAACGGGGCTGTCGGACGACGAGATGCGCGCCCGGCGGACGGACATGCAGATGATCTTCCAGGACCCGATGTCGAGTCTCGACCCGCGGATGACGGTCGGGCAGATCGTCGCCGAGCCGCTCCAGATCCACGACCTCCCCGCAGAGCCGCCCGCAGACGGAGAGAACCGCCGGGAGCAACGCCGTCGTCGTGTCGACGAGCTGTTGGACGCGGTCGGGTTAGACCCCAGCCAGCGCGGGCGGTACCCACACGAACTCTCCGGGGGGCAACGCCAACGGATCGGGATCGCCCGCGCACTCGCGGTCGATCCGGACTTCGTCGTCGCCGACGAGCCGGTGTCGGCGCTCGACGTCTCCGTCCAGGCACAGATTCTCAACCTGATGGAGGACCTCCAAGAGGAGTTCGGGCTGACCTACCTGTTCATCGCACACGATCTGGGTGTCGTGCGGCACATCTGTGACCGCGTGGCGGTGATGTACCTCGGCCGGGTCGTCGAGGTCGCGGAGACGGAGGCGTTGTTCGACGAGCCGCGCCACCCGTACACACAGGCGTTGCTGTCGGCGATCCCGGTGCCGGACCCGACCGCGGACACGGACGACCGGGTAATCTTGGAGGGTGATGTGCCGTCACCGGTCGACCCACCCTCGGGGTGTCACTTCCGGACGCGGTGTCCGCAGGTGATCCCGCCGGCGGGGATGGAGATCGACCAGGCGACGTTCCGCGCGGTGACGAACTACCGCCAACGGGTCGAGCGGGAGGCGATCGACCCCGCAGACGTGCGCGAGGAGGCGGCCGCCGAGGCCGGTGTCGCGACCGACGGCGGAACGGTCGGGCTCGAACGCGCGGTGCGGGAACGGTTCGGCATCTGGTCGTTGCCCGACCGGGCTGACGAGGCCGTCGCCGACAGCGTCGCCCACCTCGCGGACGGCGACTTCGCGGCCGCGAGTGAGGCGCTGTCGATCTTCGAATCCGTCTGTGAACGCGACGACCCGTCACTCGGCGATGGCGACCACCCCTCGGCGTGTCACCTCACCGACTGAGCGGTGTGTTCCCGGCGGTTCGGCGTTGGTTGCTGTTTGTCGGGAGGCGACCAACTCCGGACCGGGTTGCGGCTACGGCACGGACTTCGGAATTTTTATACTCTGTAGCTCCGCCAGTGAGAACGTATGTCACGGGACGACACAAGCAGACGTGAGTTCTTGAAGGCCGTCGGCGGGGCGGCCGCGACGGGGACGGTCGCGGCGACCGCCGGCTGTACCAGCGACATCAGCGGTGGTGGCGGTGAGAGTGGTCTGAGTGGGACACTCGTGTACGCGCGCGGTGACCACCCGGCGAACTACGACCCACAACAGACCACCAGCGGGGAGGTGGCGAAGGTCACCAACCAGGTGTTCGACTCGCTAATCCGGTTCGAGGCCGGGAGCGGCGGCACACTCGCCGACAGCCTCGCGACGGACTACTCGTTGGAGGGGACGACCGCGACCCTCACGCTCCGGGAGGACGTGACGTTCCACGATGGCGAAGAGTTCACCGCCGCGGACGCGAAGGCGACCGTCGACCGGTTCACCGACGAGGAGTACGACTTCTACCTGGGTGGCGAGAACCGGTCGGGGTACGGGCCGTTCACGTTCGGCGACTGGGTCGAAAGCATCGACGCGTCCAGTGACTACGAGCTGACGTTCGAGCTCACCCAGCAGTACGCGCCGTTCCTGCGGAACCTGGCGATGTTCGCGGCCGCAATCCTCTCGAAGAGCCAGATCGAGAGCTTCGAGGGGAGCGGCGAGCCGCAGGTCGCGCTCGGCGAGGAGCCGATCGGCACCGGTCCCTTCGAGTTCGCGGAACTCGACAACGAGAACAACCGTGTTCGGCTGGAGGCGAACACGGAGTACTGGGGTGACGGGCCGAACGTCGCCGAGGTGGTGTTCCGGGAGATCACGGAAAACTCCACGCGCGCGTCCAGCGTGATCAACGGGGAGTCACACATCACGGACAACCTCGACTCCCAGTCGTTCCAACAGCTCCAAGACAACGACTCCGCGGAGTTGGTCTCGAAGAACGGGATCAACGTCGGCTACATGGCGTTCAACATGGAGCGCCGCGAGGAGTTCCGGTCACAGGCGGTGCGGCAGGCCGTGAGCCACGCGGTCGACACGCAGGCGATCGTCGACGACATCTACCAGGGGTTCGCGGCGAACGCCGACCAACCGCTCCCGCCGGACGTGGCGGGCCACAACGAGGAGATCGAGCCGTACCCGACCGATAAGGACGAGGCGGAGTCGTTGCTCGAGGAGGCGGGCGTCGAGCCGTTCGAGTTCGAACTCGCGACGTTCTCGAACCCGCGGGGGTACAACCCGAGCCCGATCCAGACGGCAAACCAGGTCAAGTCCGATCTTGAGGAGATCGGCTTCACCGTGAACGTCAACCAGTTCTCGACGTTCTCGTCGTACCTCGACTACACGGACCAGGGGAAACACGACGCCTGTTTCCTGGGCTGGTACACGGACAACGCCGACCCGGACAACTTCCTGTACGTCCTGTTGGACCCGAAGGTGCCGATGGATGCGGTTCCGGACGGCCAGGACTGGGTCAGCCGCGACACGGAGGGATACAGCACCCTCAACGCCGCCGGCTGGGCCAACACGGAGTACATGGAGACCGTCCGGGAGGCGCAGGCCACCTACGACTCCGGCACCCGGGAGGAGCTGTACAAGGAGGCGAGTCAGATCGCCCACGACGAGGCGCCGTGGGTGTTCCTCGACTACGCACAGACCCTGCGTGGCATCCACCAGAGCGTGAACAGCGACACGTTCACCGTCTCCTCCGTCGGCGGCCCGTATCTGGAGACCGTCGAGATCGACTCCGAGTGACGACCGACTGACGGGAAGCCGGCGCCGAGCGGCGGCGAGCGACAGCCGGAAGGTGCCGGGTGGCGCCGACCCGACTTCGATCGACAGTCGGACGGTGCCGGGGTGACCAGCGCCCGGCCGGCGCTCTCGAATCCGTCGTCGTCGGGTTGAAGTGACCGGCGACTGGACGCAACGACACCACACGACACACCACATGGTTTCGAAACGTTTCCTGCTCAAACGACTCCTGTTGCTCGTCCCGGTGTTGTTCGGGGTGGCGACACTCGTGTTCGCGATTCTCCACCTGGCGCCGGGTGACCCGGCGCGGATCATCGTCGGTCAGCGCGCGAGCGCCGAACAGCTCCAACAGGTGCGGACGGAACTGGGGCTGAACGACCCGTTGTGGGTGCAGTACGTCCGGTTCCTGACCGACGCCGCGACGTTCCAGTTCGGCGACTCCTACCAGATCGCGAAGGGGACACCCGTCCGTGAGGTCGTCTCCGAGACGCTGCCGGTGACGATCGAACTGGCCTTATTCGGGCAGTTCTTCGGGCTCGCGTTGGGGATTCCGTTGGGCGTCGTCTCGGCGGTGAAACAGGACACGCTGACGGACCACGCCACCCGGATCGGCGCCTTGACGGGGATTTCGGTGCCGATCTACTGGTCTGGGCCGTTGCTGATCCTGTTTCTGTCGACGTATCTGGGGTGGTTCCCGGCCAGTGGCCGGATCGGCGCGACGATCTTCCTCGACAACAGTTGGCAGTTGCTGGGGACGGAGCTGCCGCTGACGGGGTTGGTCACCGTCGACACACTCCTGTTGGGGAACGTCGATGCGTTCCTCTCGGCGGTCACCCACCTTCTTCTCCCCTCGCTCGTGATCGGGATCTACTCGATGGCGCTGATCTCGCGGATGATGCGGTCGTCGATGTTGGAGGTGATCCGGCAGGACTACATCCGCACCGCCCGGGCGAAGGGTCAGGGCGCCCGGATCACCGTGTTGAAACACGGGTTCCGGAACGCACTCATCCCGGTCGTCACCGTCGTCGGTATCCAGTTCGGCTCGTTGCTGGGTGGAGCCGTGTTGACCGAGACCGTCTTCGGGATCGCCGGCATCGGGACGATGCTCGTTGAGGCGATCGGCGCGACCGACTACCCGCTCGTCCAGGGGACCGTTCTCACGTTCGCGTTGTTGTTCACGCTGGTGAACCTCGGCGTCGACGTGACGTACAGCTACCTCGACCCACGGATCGAACAGTGAGCACCGACACCGACACAGACGTGGACGCGCGCAGCCGGGGGCTGGTCGCCAGACTCCGCGCCTCGCCGTTCCTCTCCGAGCTGTTGTCGAACCGTCTCGCGTTGGCTGGGCTGACGATCATCCTCGCGATGCTCGTCACGGCGGTCGTCGCCCGGGTGACGCTGAGCTACGACGCCTTGACCGCCTCCCGCCTCGGCGGGACGATCCCGGACCGCGCGCCGCCGGGGTGGATCGGGCCGGCGGCGACCGACCAGTATCTGTTCGGGACGGACGCCAGCGCGCGTGACATCTTCCGGCGGTCGGCGTACGGCGCGTGGCTGGCGCTGAAGTTCGGCACCGTCGTCGTCGGCGTGTCGACGCTGGCGGGTGTCTCGTTGGGGATCATCGCCGCCTACTACGGCGACGTGGCCGACAACGTCGTCATGCGGACGATGGACGTCCTGTTGGCGTTTCCGTCGTTGTTGTTGGCGTTGGCGATTGTCGCCATCTTCGGCAACGGGCTGTGGAAGGCGACGATCGCGCTCATCATGGTGTACACTCCGCGATTTGCGCGTGTCGTCCGCGGGGCCGCCCTCGCCGTGTTGGAAGACGAGTACATCGAGGCGACGGAGGCGTTGGGGGCGTCGGACCCGCGGGTGTTGATCCGGCATGTGTTTCCCAACACGCTCGCGCCGATCACGGTCCAGTCGACGCTGAACTTCGGGTTGGCGATCATCGACCTGGCGGCGCTGTCGTTCCTCGGGTTCGGCGCCAGCGGCGCGGCGCCCTCTTGGGGGTTGATGTTGTCGCGGGGCGTCGAGAACGGGTTGTTGACCGGGAAGTGGTGGATGTCCTTTTTCCCGGGGATGTTGCTCGCGTTGACCGTGCTCGGATTCAATCTCCTCGGGGACGGGATGCGTGACGCACTGGACCCACGGATGCGGGACGCGGTCGACTGAGCCGTGTCCCGGTCCGACCCGACGGCCGAGGGTGAACCCCCGCCGTTGGCGACGGCGCTCCGGCGCCGGCTCCGACTGCTCGCGAGCGGGGTCGCCGTCGGCGCGCCCGCCGGCCCGGTCGCTGTCGGGGTGTTGATCGCGACCGGGCGGCGGCTGCCGGACGCCGTTGCCGCCGGGTTCGCGCTCGGGACACTCGCGTTGGGGTTTGGCGTGCTCGGCTGGAGCGGGTCGATCCTCGCGGGGCCCGGGATCGCCGCGGCCCGTGACCACCTGGCCGTCGGGAGCGACTGGACGGAGACCGGGAGCCGACGGGCGATGACCCGGATCGTCGGCGTCGGCGTCGGGGTGATGACGACGACGAGTCTGTTGGAGACGCTAGCGTAGCCCGCAGTGTCGGTGTGCCCGCCGCGTTTAAGATTCGGTGTCGCGTAGCGAGGACGATGACGGAGTCGCTCGCGGACCGGTTCGAGACGACCGACCTCCCAGAGAGTGTCGACGAAGCGGCCGCCGACAGGCTCGCGACGGTCGCACACCTGTTAGACGAGTGTGTCAGGCTCCCCGGCGGGGTCTCCGTCGGACTCGATCCGATTCTCGGGGTGGTACCGGTGGTCGGCGACGCGTTGTCTGCGGGGTTGTCGTTGTACATCGTCGGCGAGGCGGCCTACCTCGGGGTGTCGTACACGACAGTCGTCCGGATGTTGGGCAACGTCGCGGTCGATGTTGTCGGCGGGAGCGTCCCCGTCGTCGGCATCCTGTTCGACACGTTCTGGCGGGCGAACCGCCGGAACGTCGAGTTGGTGCTCGACGAACTGGGTGTCGACGCCTCGGCGGCGCCGGCCGAGTCGGAAACGACTGGCGAGACGGGGGACACGACGGCCGGAGACGAGACGACGAACACGACGGGTGGAGACGAGGCAATGAACACGACGACCGGAGACGAGACGATGGGCACGGCAACCGACGGAGAGACCGACCCGGATGTTGTCACCATCGAGGTCGGGACAGAGACGGACAACTAACTGTCGTCTCAGGTCTCGACGGCCAGTTCCGCGTCGGGGGGTTCCTCCAGTGACGGCTCGTCGCTCCAGACGGCGGTGTACACCAGTTCATCGGCAGTCGCAAGCCGGCCGTCCGGCTCGGCGGTCGTCAGTCGTCGGCCGGCTGACGGTCGAGGAACCGTTCCGGCAGTGTCT
>JAHENP010000148.1 GCA_018609965.1 Haloferacaceae archaeon | reverse complement strand
CTCGATCACGTCGGTGCCGTCCCCGCGTTGCTGGCCGGCCGCCGCCAGCCACCGATCCACTGGACGCCGCCGACACACGAACTCACGCGGCGACTCGCGGAGGACACGCTCAAGCTCCACGGCCAGAGCCCACAGTGTCCGTTCGACCGCGAGGCGGTCAAACGGCTCGGCGAGGCCTCGGTGACCCACGGCTACCGGGAGTCGTTCCAGACGGCCGGCTACGAGGTGACGTTGTTCGACGCCGGCCACATCCCCGGATCGGCACACGTCCTCGTCGACGACGGCGACACCCGACTTCTCTACACCGCCGACTTCCACACGGAGGATCAACGGATCGTCGCCGGAACGACCGCACGACCGGACGCCGACGTTGTGATCTGTGAGAGCACCTACGCCGGGGTCGACCACGACCCCCGGGGGGCCGTCGAAGAACGGTTCACCGAGAGCGTCCAGACGACGATCTGGGAGGGTGGGACGGTCGTCGTGCCGGCGTTCGCGATCGGCCGGACACAGGAGATGTTGCTCGTCTGTGCCGCCGCCGACCTGCCGTGTTACGTCGACGGGATGGGTGTCGAGGTCACCGAGATGCTCCGGCAGTACCCCGACTACGTCCGCGACGCCGACGCACTCGACCGGGCCGCGGGCCACGCCCGCGCGGTGACGGGCCGGGACGGCCAACGCCGCCGGATCGCCGACCAGGCGACGGCGGTCGTCACCACCAGCGGGATGTTGTCCGGCGGGCCGGCGATGACGTACGTTCCCGCGGTGCGGGGCAACCCGACGAACAAGATCACGATGACCGGCTATCAGGTAGAGGGAACCCCCGGCCGGGAGCTGTTGGAGACCGGGAGCGCGGAGATCGACAACCGGGTGATGCGGGTCGCCGCCCGGGTGGAACAGTACGACTTCTCTGCGCACGCGGACCACCACGGCCTGCGGTCGTTCCTCGACGACTACCGGGACAGCGAGGTGCTCGTCAACCACGGCGACGACTGTCCGGGGTTCGCGACGGAACTCCGTGAGGACGGCTACGTCGCCCGCGCGCCAGAGTTGGGTGAGACCGTCTCGGTGTGACGCCGTGGGTCGGCAGAGTTGGCTGAGACATCCGGCACCATCAGTCGGTCAGTGCGTCGACGACATCACCGACCGAGAAGAGGTGAACCGAGGGGCGTTCTGCGGCAGTCTCGCGGAGTGAGTCGGTGAAGCCGCTCCGACTGAACAGACAGTAGTGGCGGTCGACAGCCGCGTCGCCGGGCGGTGTCCAGTCCACTCGGTCGGTACGGCGGCGAACGGCTTCGAGGTGGCCCTGGTGCATCGGCTCCGACTCGTACTTGGCCTCGCCGCCGAACAACCGTCCGCCGTGGTCGAGCCCGACCACGTCGAGCTCACCGTCGTCGTCCCACCAGCCGCCGACACGCCCCAACGAGCCGTCCGGGAACAACGCCGGGAGCGCGTCCCGACACACCCGTTCGAAGGCACGGCCGACGTACGGGGTGAACGCGGGGCGGATCAGCTCGTCGAACGGGTCGTCGGTCGCGGCGTACTGTTCGGTCCGGCCGTAGCAGAACCGGAACCAGAACCGGAACAACGGCTCCTGCAGTCGGTAGCGTTTCGGTCGGGTCGTCTCCTCGGTGACGGGTTGGTCTTCCGCGAGGAGTCGGAGTTGTTTCAGCCGTTCCGCGTACCGCCACAGCGACCCGGTGTCGTCGAGCCCCGCGTAGTTCGCAATCTCGCTGGTCGTTCGGTTCCCGTCCGCGACTGCCCGGAGAATGCTGGTGTACCGCTCCGGTCGGCGCACACCCTCGGCTTGGAGCAGTGTCTCCGGTTCGCCGTGGAGCCGGCCGTGTTCGGCGACGACGTGGTGGTTCACGTTCCTCGCGAGCGACCAGTCGGGGTCGAGCAGTTGGAGGTAGAACGGTGTCCCGCCGAACACGCTCCACGACTCCAACACGGCCGTTGGATCGTCCGTCGACGCCGGGTAAAACGAGGCCGCGTCGCCGAGTGACAACGGCGCGAGATCGAGCCGGACGGTGTCGCGACCGTACAGCGGGGCGTCACGCTCGGTGATCTTCTCGGTCATGATGCTGATCGACGAGCCGACCAACACGAGCGTCGCGGCCGTCTCGGACAGTTCCGTGTCCCAGAGTCGTTGGAACCGCGACGGCACCGTCTCGTCGGCCTCAACCAGAAACGGCCACTCGTCGATGACGACCGTCGCGTCCTGTTCCCCGAGGTAGCCGAGCACCGCCTCCCAGTCGTCGCGGAGCCGTTCGACTCCGGGGTACGTCGACGAGGCCGCGTCCCGGAAGTCGGACAGTTGGAGCGACGCCGTGTCTCGCGTCGCCTGGTAGTAGACGGCGTCCTCGGGGAGTGACTCACGGACCAACGCCGACTTGCCGACCCGTCGTCGGCCGAGAACGACGACGAACTCCGGGTCGTCGCTGTCGTACGCCGCCTGCAGCCGACCCAATTCTGCCGTCCGGTCGACGAACGCCCGTTGCACACACCCGTCTCTGTCCGGTTGAGGCATAAGTGTACTGACGGAACACGGTCAGGCTGAGCGCGATTAGACTGAACGTGATTAGACTGAACGTGATTAGACTGAACGTGATTAGACTGAACGTGATTAGACTGAACACGATCAGACTGAGCGCGATCAGGCAACTCGAACGGTCACAGCCAGGCAGTTACCGAGCGTCCGAACGGACAACTGAGACTGTGTCCGCCCAATCGGCTCACTCCGGCAACGGGCGCTCGCCGAGACAGAGTTCGACGGCGCGGTCGACGTGGTGTGCGGTGGTGTCGAACACGGGGAGGTCGGTGTCGTCGGAGTCGATCAGCATCTCGATCTCCGTACAGCCGAGCACGACCGCCTCCGCACCGGCCGCACGCAGGTCGGCGATCACGTCCAGATACTGTTCGCGGGAGTCGTCGCGGACCTCGCCGTGGACGAGTTCCTCAAAGATCACGCGGTCAACCATTTCGCGGGCGTCGGCGTCGGGGACGACCGTGTCGACGCCCAGGGTCGCAAAGCGGTCGCGGTAGAAGTCGGCGGCCATCGTCGTCTCCGTGCCGAGAACGCCGACCGTCTCGATCCCGCGGTCGCGGGCGGCGGTCGCGACCGGGTCGACGATGTGAACGAACGGGATCGGTGCGGCCGCGACGCGGTCGGCGACGCGGTGCATCGTGTTCGTCGCCAGCAGCAACACGTCCGCACCGGCGGCCGCGACCGCCTCGGCTCGCTGTGCGAGGTAGTCGCCAGCGGCGTCCCAGTCGTCGGCGTCGATCATCGGCGCGACGGTGCCGAAGTCGACGCTGTAGACGACGACCGGCGCGCTCGTGTGGCCGCCGCGGGTGTCGTTGACCCCCGCGACGATCCGTTCGTAGTAGTGGGTCGTCGACGCCGGGCTCATGCCGCCGAGGACGCCGATGGTCCGTAGCTCTGACTCTGCGGGGTCGAAACCGGGCTGCAGGTCGGTCTCGGGTGGTGTGTCTGGCACGCCCGGGCGGTCACACCCCGCCGAGGTAACTGTTCGGCGTGGCCGGCGGGTGGTGTTCAGAGGGTACAGCGTGTCGGAGTGGTTCGCAAGATACAAGACGACGCCAGCACTTCTGTAGGATGTAAGCAGTCCCGTGGGGTAGCGGCCAATCCTGTTGCCTTCTGGGGGCAACGACGAAGGTTCGAATCCTTCCGGGACTACTTCTCTGCGTCCGTCTCGAACCCATTTGGTCGACTGTACCGAGTCGACGACACCGGGGAGCGTGTCGACTCGACGAAGAAACACGTCCAACGGGTGTGAGTCGACGAACGTGGCTGGCTCGTGGGCGACTGGCTGGGAGCCGTTGTTGATCTGGCGGTGGACCGGTCCGAGTGATGAGTGTGTGTCGTCTCGGTGCCAGCCGACGAGGAGGCGTCGCTCCGATTCGACCCAGTTGATCCAGTAGTGCTCGGAGTCGGCTGGAGCGTCGGGTTCGAACCCGGCTTCCACACGCGCTTCGGTCGTCGGGGACGACTGATCGTCGAAGAACACACGAGGGTCCATCTCCCCAACTGCGCGGTACGGTCCAGGGGAGTGCGGGTCAGCGCGTTCGGTTCGAACGTTCTGGAACCCGAACTCCGATTCGAGCCGTTGTTTCAGCCGGTCGTGGAGCCGTCTACTGTCGAGATTCCGACGGTTGGCGAGAAAAACGACCATCCGTCTGTCTCAGTACACCGTCGACCGGCTCGACTTCTGTCCGATGTCGACGACATCCCGATACAGTCGGAGCGCGTGTCTGACCAGCGTCAACTCTGCATCGAGTGTGTCCCACGAAGCGGCGACGTGTCGCCGCTCGCGGAGTTCCTCGACAGACAGCGTCTCGTCTTCGGCCGTCTGCGTGCGGAACTCGTCGAGCGAGTCGGCGTCGAACTCCGTCTGGAGTTGTTCACGTTCCGCCTCCAGTTCGGCCAGTCGTGTGGTCAGTTCCTCTTCCGTGTGGTCTTCCACCAGTGACTGCATCTCGTCGAATACGACCGAGACGTAGTTCGTCTCGTAGCCTCGCTTCCCGTCGACGAGCGTCTCCACGAGATCGTTCCGTTCCGCGAGCATTGCCAGTTCGTCGTCGGCAGTTGTTCGGGACACGTCTGCCCGGTCGGTGATGTCGACGACCGACATCGGACTGTCTGCCGTCTCGACGACGGCACGCACCCGTTCGTGCCCGGTCAGATCGTCCCACGACGACGGTGTTTCGCTCACGCTCCCGTGTGGCGCCGGGCATGACAGATAAATTGTGAATGTTCGCACTTTCGGACCGGTGGTCTCGCCAGCCGTGTCGGGAGAACTAACACCCAGGGCGGTCTCACAGAGAGACGATGAGAGTCGGTCTCGTGGGCGTCGGTCGCGCCGGCGGCGCGGTCGTCGATGAACTCGCGGCGACGGCCGAACAGAGCCACGTGTCACCGGTCGACGCGGCCGTCGTCGTCGACACGGACGAAGAGTCGTTGGCGGCGTTGTCGGCCGTCCCGACGGACAGCCGAACGCTCGTCGGTCGGGTCGACGCCGAGGGTCGCGGGACGAACGGCGACCAGGAGCTGGCCGTCGAGATCGCCGGCGATGCACAGGCAGAACTGCAGGCGGCGTTGGACGCGCTTCCAACGACCGCAGACGCTGTGTTCGTCGTCACCGGCCTGGCGGGTGGCACCGGCGGCGGGCTCGGTCCGTGTCTCGCCGAGCTACTGGTCGAGACCGCCACACAGCCGGTGTACGGTGTCGGCGTCCTCCCGAGTGATGCGGAAGACGAGGCGGGTGAACACGCCGCCCGGGCGATGCGTGGGCTGCGTGCGCTGCGGGAGCCGACCGCGGACGTGGTGCTCGTGGATCTCGACCGGTGGCGCCGGACGGACGCGAACGTCGAGACCGCCTACGCGCCGTTGGACGCGGCGTTGGCGGACGCGCTGTGGTCGGTCGTCGCCGCGAGCGAACTCGGTGGGGACGCGCCGGCGCCCGAGCGGACGCTCGACGCCAGCGAGGTGATCAACACGCTCCAGGGTGACGGCGTGGCGACGCTCGCGCGGGCGACGAACGACCTGCCGACAAACGACAGCGGCGACGGTGGACTGTTGGAGCGTGCGCGAGGATTGTTTGGTGACACCACGCCCGATGTCGACGACGTGACCGCGAACCGGCTGATCACGACGACGATCCGGGAGGCGCTCGGCTCGAACGCGTTTCTGGACGGTGTCGACGGCGCTGGTCGGGCGGCTGTCGTCGTCGACGCGCCCACGCCGTTTCTCCGCCGGGAGGGTATCCAGTCGGCGACTGGCATCGTCGAAGACGAGACCGGCTCGGTCGCGGTCCGGGCCGGTGACCGTCCGCGACCGAACAGTGACGTACTCGGCACGACGGTGTTGCTCGCCGGTGTCACCGACATCCCGCGACTCGACGAACTGGAGCGGCGCACCCGGACGTATCTCGACGAGTCGGAGAAGGACCGAGACGACCTCTCAATGGACTGACCCTGACTGTGCCGGCAACCGCTCTGGCGGCTGATCGGTCGGCCTCAGACAAGGGCGGGGTGAAAGTGGTCTGTCGAGGAGTGAGACGGGTGCGGCCATCGAAAAACCACGGGACGGGAGCGGGTGGCTCGACTGACGCTCTCGACGTGCAGTGGAAACTCGGGGGTCGAACGCCCGTGTCTCGGCGACCTGTCAAGTCGATCCGGCAGGATCGCGGCTCACTTCCGGACATCTAACAACGCCACGCGTTCGTGAACGAGAGCCGCGAGGTCGCCGTCCGTCGCCGCCAGTTCCCGGTCGGTCACGCCGAAGAACGCTCGCACCCGGTCGCGCTCTGGAGCGACCGTGCCGGGATCGAACGACGAGCGTTCGCGGAGTCGGTCGACGGCACGGCGTTCGCGAGCGTCCGGCTCGCGGTCGGCTGTGGCCGTCTCGTCGGTAGTCGTCTCGGCCGTGGCCGTCTCGTCGGCAGTCGTCTCGGCCGTGGCCGTCTCGCCGGCAGTCGTCTCGGCCGTGGCCGTCTCGTCGATAGCCCCCTCGTCGGCGGCGACGAGCGCGACGACCGGGAGGGTTCCTTCCGAGACACCCATCTCCAACGCTCGGTCGATCTGGCGGCGTCCGGCGGCGTACAGGAGGATCTCCACGCCACGGTCGCGGGCGACGTTCTCACCGCGGGTGAACGCCCGGTCGGCAAAGGTGAGCGCGCGCCGGAGGTGTGTCTCGTCGATCACGTACCGGGCGTCGAACACCTGGACGGTACAACCGGTCTCGTCCCCGACGGCGTCGACTGTGGTGAGGTAGTCGTCGAGGTCGGTGACTGTCTCGGTGCCAGTGAGCCGTCGCATGCTAGAAGTCTCCGAACGTCGCCTGGTCGGTCTCCTCGGTCTCCGTGTCGGTCTGTTCGTCGCCGAACACCGCCGCGTCGGGGGCACTCTCACCGCTGCTCTCGTCTTCGGCGTCACCGTCGCTCGCCAGCGTCGTTCGCTCACCCGTCCGCTCGGAGACACCCTCCATCGACGGGTCGTGACGGCCGGCGTTCTCTAAGATCGACTCGGCAGTGCGGCGCCGGCCGTCGAGTGCCGCGAGCACGACCGACTTGTCGGCGTCTCGGAGGTCTGCACGCGCCTCCAACCCAGCCTCGTACAGTTTCCGTGCCCGCACCCGTCCGACGCCGCGGACCCCCGTCAGCTCCAGCAGTTCCTCGCGGACGCCGTCTGCGACCCGACGCTTCGCCTCCCGGACGCCCAACGACACGCCCAGATCCAACTCCGTCGCCAACTGCTCTGCGGCACCCAACAACCACTCGGCGGTGTCGACCTTCCCGCGGATGTCGCCGGGGCCGACGCCGTACCGTTCGGTGATCCGGTCCTCGTCGAG
>JAHENP010000147.1 GCA_018609965.1 Haloferacaceae archaeon | reverse complement strand
TCGACCGAGTCGGTCAAGCTGTGCGCCGACACGTTCGATCTCCGTGGCGTGGTCGGCCGCATCCCCGTCGAGTCGTTCACGGAGGCCGCGGGCGCGGCCGGCGACGACGTTCGCCCGGTTGCGGACGTTGTGTCTGAGCACACGGTTGAGCACCGAGAGTCGTTGTTCGCGCCGGAGTCGGTCGGAGATGTCCTGGCCGGTGCCGACGACGCCGGTGACGTTGTCGTCGCCGTCGGTCAGCGGCGCGCCGCTGAGCCGGTAGCGGATCAGCTCCCCGGCGGCAGTCTGGAGATCGACCTCACACTGGACCCGCTCGCGTTCGCGGCGGACCCGCCCGATCGAGTCGCGGACGGTCTGGCGGTCGTCGGGGGCAACCACCCTGACGATGTCCAGTTTGTCGAGTTCGCCGTCGTCGTACCCCAACACGGACACCAACCGCGTGTTCCACTCCCGGAGCCGTCCGTCCTCGTCGACGACGTAGAACACGTCCGGCTGGGCGTCAAGCAGGCTGCCGACGTACGCCTCCTGTTCCCGGAGTCGTTCCCGGTGGCGCTCTCGTTCGGTCACGTCCCGTCGGTTGAGGATCAGCCCGCCGACCGCGGGGTTGTCGAACTGGACGTTGCCGACGGCCTCGATCCACCGCCAGGAGCCGTCGGCGTGACGCCGGCGGTAGGTGGCCGTCGCGTACGTTCCGTCCGGCTGGTCGACTGCCCACGAGAACGTCTCTCGGGTCTCCTCGCGGTCTTCCGGGTGAACGTGTTTCAGGAGGCTCTGGCCGCGGAGTTTCTCCCGGTCGTACCCCAGCTGGTCTTCGACCGCGGGCGTGTTGTAGACGGCACACCCCTCCCTGTCGAGCACGCTCATCGAGTCCGTGGAGTGGCGCAACACCGTGTCGAGCCACTCCCGGTCGCGCTCGTGACTCGTCTCCGTGCGGTGACGCTCGGCGGCGGCACGCACCCGGGCGGCCACGAGCGCCCGGTAGTCGGGGTCCGACCACCGGACGACGGCCGTCACCGGCCCGTCCAGTGCCGCCGCGGCGTCCGTCTCGTCGCCGGCGACGAGCACGACCGGCGCCGGAGACGACGAGAGTTCCTCCCACTCGACTGTCTCGTCGGTGACCAGACAGTCCGGCCGTCGCCGTGTGAACAACGGTCGTGCAGTCGCCGCGTCTCCCACGCGGTGCAGTCCACACCAGTCACCGCAGGCGTGAGACACTGCCGAGACGAGTCTTCGACCCCCGACGAGAAGCACGTCGTACACGCTCTGCGGCTGATTCCCCCCACCACTGTCCATCGACGGTTCCAGAACGGTTCCAAATTTCAAAAACGTTGTCATTCGACCGTTCACCGTGTAACTGCGGGTTCAACTTTTCACCAACAAAAAGCATATACTCTGGAGATCAGTAACGAATACGTCGACGAGAGTGTGTGTGTGCCGTGATAGCGTCCGGCTCATCAACCGTTAAGGGATTCCCGGCCCTCAGTAGAAGTGGAGGCGATACACGATGACCAACTACGAACTCGATCCGCTCCCGTACGAGAAGGACGCACTGGAACCGCACATCTCAGGGCAGGTGCTGACGTGGCACCACGACACCCACCACCAGAGCTACGTTGACGGCTGGAACGCCGCCGAGGAGACGCTGGCCGAGAACCGTGAGAACCACGACTTCGGCTCGTCTGCCGGCGCCATCCGCGACGTGACCCACAACTCGTCGGGCCACATCCTCCATGACCTCTTCTGGCAGAACATGTCGCCCGAGGGGGGCGACGAGCCGGAGGGGGCGCTCGCCGACCGCATCGAGGAGGACTTCGGCTCCTACGAGGCGTGGCGTGGTGAGTTCGAGGCCGCCGCCGCCGACGCCTCTGGCTGGGCCCTGCTCGTGTACGACAGCTTCTCGAACCAGCTCCGGAACGTCGCCGTCGACAACCACGACGAGGGCGCGATGTGGGGGAGTCACCCGATTCTCTCCATCGACGTGTGGGAGCACTCCTACTACTACGACTACGGGCCGGCCCGTGGTGACTTCGTCGACAACTTCTTCGAGGTCGTCGACTGGGACGAGCCGACCACTCGGTTCGAACAGGCTGTCGAGCTGTTCGAGTAAGCCGACTCCGTCGCTCGCGTTCACCTTTTTTGGGCGCTTCCGGTCAGCGGTAGCTCTCGCCTGCGTCGCCGCGAACGGTACGTTCACTCGTTTGGCGCGTTTCACTCCGACGATGCTCCCCGACACGGTCTACGATCTCACCCTGACCGGACGACAGGGCGACCGCGAACTCACCACCCACCCCGTCGCCGTCGAGACGCCAACGGGACTGTTGTTGATCGACACCGGTCTCCCGGGACAGACGGACGATCTCGTGGACGCGTTGGCGGCCGCCGGCGCCGATCTGGGTGACGTGGCCGGGGTGGTGCTCACCCACCAGGACCCGGACCACGCCGGCTGTCTCGTCGCGCTCCGGGAGCGTGCTGCCGACGCGCGCGGCACGCCGCCGACGGTGTACGCACACGTCGCCGACGCACCGTACGTCGACGGGCGAGCGAAGCCGATCAAATCCGACGGTGACCGCTACCCGCCGGCGGCCGTCGACGTGGAACTGGTCGGCGGAACGGTGTTCCGGACGGACGCCGGCCCGATGCGAGTCGTCGAGACGCCGGGTCACACGCCCGGTCACGTCTCGTGTACCTTCCCGACGAGAAGCTGTTGCTGGCGGCCGACGCGCTCACCGTCGTCGACGGCGAACTCGCCGGGCCGCCGGCGGGGTTCACCCCCGAGATGGAGACGGCACTCGACTCCGTCGAGGGGTTGGCGGCGCTCACGTTCGAGTCGGTGGTGTGTTTCCACGGCGGGACAGTCGCCGCGACGGCCGCCGACGCGGCCGCGGTCGCCGATCAAGAGTGAGTCACTACGAGAACTGGAACTGACTCGCTCGCCACGCGAACCAGAGCCGACTCACTCGCCACCAGAACTGCGGCTACTCCGGCTCGACTGTGATCGGCGTGTGCTCGAACTGCTCGTACAGTTCGCGGGTCACCGTCTGGAACGCCACCGACGCGCCGGGGTCGAAGCTGGCCATCAGTCCGACCCGGTCGTCGTCCGTCCCCAGAAACGTCCGGTAGAGCGTGAACTCGTCGAAGCCGCGGATGGTGAACTCGTAGTCCGTGTAGTGGAGCGACTCCCACGTCTCCCGGGTAACGTAGCCGTACCGCTCGTTGTCGATGTAGCGTTCCACGTCCAACTCCGCGACCCGGTCGCGCACGTCCGGCCGGAGATACAACGACTCGTGTCCACCGTCGTCGAACAGCCACGCGTCACGTAGGCTGTCGCCGCCAGCATCCTGGAGGACGGCCAGGATCTCGTCACGCCCGTGGGCCATGTGAACTGTGAACGATGCGGGAGGTGATTAAACCACCGTCTCGCGTGGCGGCTGCGACGCCGTGACCGCGTCCGGTTCACACGGCGAGCGCGACACCACGACCGCATCCACCTCACGCGGCGAGCGCGACACCACGACCGTATCATACTTGCGCCAGCGGCCGCCACCCGTGGGTGTGCCGAAGCCCAAATCAGAGTTCGACGCGGTCTACCCCTGCGACTTCTACGCGCCCGAGGAACTGCTGGCGGACGACCAGATGTACACCGTGTACGAGATTGCCCGGCTGCTCCAGGATCTCGACCCGGACGCCGCCTTGGAGCCCGGCGAGGAGGAGATTCTCCTCGACTGGGCGATCCCGTGGGTGATCGACCACGCCGACCAACTGGTGATCGCGGAGCCGCCGACGGACGCCGACCCAGGGTTCTACGGTCTCCGGACGAATGAGGACGCGCCGACGGAGTCTGCGGCGAACCCGGCGACGAACGGGGCCAGCGAGCCGGACGCCGACGCCGACTCGTGAGACTACTCGTCGCCGGCGGGGACCGTGTCGACGCCGGGAAGACCACCTTCGCGGTCGGACTCGCCGCCCGACTCGACGACGCGCTGGCGGTCAAACCCCGCGCCGGCAACGACCTCTGGTTCGACCACGACGACGCCCGGACGGCGTTGGAACGCGGCCGGCTCTACGGGAAGGATGTCGCCCGACTAACGAACGCGACGGACGACGGTCCACCGGAGACACACAACCCGGTCCACCGCCTGTGGCGCCCCACGCCCGGCCGGACGGGACTGCTCGGGGAGCGTGGCCGGACGTTCCTCCTCGACCGGGTGCGGATCGGGGATGAGGACCGATTCGTCGTCAACGACCGGATCGACCTCCCGGAACTCGTCTGTGAGTCACTGCCGCTCGCCGACGCTCCGCGCGTCGACTCCGTCGCCGGGTTCAACGAACTGATGGCGGACTGGCATCTCGACGCGTTCGCCCGGCTCCGCGACCGCGTCCGCGCGGCCGACCGCCCGGTCGTCGTCGAGTCGTACGCGAACGTCGCCGACCCGTTGCAGGATGTCGCGTACGACGCCGTCGCGGTCGTCGAGCCGACCCGCTGTCGGGTGTACGACGGCCGCCGGTGGGGGATCGCCTGCGACGCGGTCGAGGACCGCACGGACGGCCAGTTGGAGGAACGTGTCGGTGCCGTTACCGACCGGCTGGAGCCAGTGGCGACCCATGCGCTCGATCCGCTCCCGGGGGCCGTCCGCGAGGCGCCCGAGCGTGTCGCGGCGGCCAACGCCGACGCCTACGACGCGCTGCTGGCGGCGGTGTGAGTCGGTCGGTGCCAAACAGTCGGCGGTCGCCAGTCACATCCGGGTCTGTGCGGCGCGTGCCGACAGCTCTAGACTCTCCTCGGGGGTCGTCTCGATGCTCCGGCCGTGGCCGGTGTGGATCGCGTCGAGATCGCCCGCGACCCACTCGCGCAGGCGCTCGATGCTGTCGATCAGCGTCTCGCGGTCCCCCTGTTTGAGGTCCGTCCGGCCGAACGCGCCGTCGGCGAACACCAGATCACCCGCGAACAACGTCCCACTGTCGCGGTCGAACAGACAGAGGTGGTCGTTCTTGTGGCCCGGTGTGTGGAGTGTCTCGAACGTCGCGGTCCCTATCTGCACCATCTCGCGGTCGCCCAACTGCTCGTCGACCGTGTCGTGGCTCGTGTCGTACCCCTGCGTCTCCACGTCGAACGCCTCACGCAGTGCGGGGAGTGTCCCGACGTGGTCCGGGTGGGTGTGCGTGAACACGACTGCGTCGAGATCGTCGACCTGCTCGCGGACGGCCGCGACGGCGTCGTAGTTTGCGCCACAGTCGACGAGCACCCGTCGGCCCGCATCCCCATCGTCTGCTGCCGGCGCGCGGCTCCCCGGCCGCCCGGTCACGAGGAAGGCGTTGCTGGTCATCCCCTGTGCGTCCTGTGCGATGTTTCTGATCACGTCTGTGGTTCGCCCGGCGGCGGCTTCCGGGTTGCGACTCTCGCGAGTGGTGGGAGTGCCTCGCGAGCGGCTGCGGTGCGGTGCGGTTCCAACTGGGGCTTCCGCACTTCACCCGCGCCTCACCCGCGCACAGCCTCGCGCTTGCTCGCTGGTGTCTGCTTGGTTGTGTGCGCTCGGTGGTGTGTGCCGGCAGTCACAAGTCCGCCGCGCTCGAACTGCCGGGCATGTCACTGGATGTCGCCGTTCCGGAGCCGCCGGTGCTGAACGAGGTCGACCCCAACGAGTACGACGACGCCGAAGTCGGCGGGGACGACGAGTACCACCGCGACGATCTCGAACGGTTTCTGCAACAGGGCGCGTGGGAGGCCGCCTTCGAGCAGTGGGCCGCCGACAGTTCTCTCGACGCCGCCGACTGGGTGATCGTCGAGGAGCTCGACCTGCTCGACCGGTTCGACTTCTTCTGGGACGACTTCGCCGACCGTGTCGGCTACCACGCCCCCGGTCTCCCGGAGGACTGGCGCGAACGTGATCTCCACCCGGAGCTGGACTCTTGGGAGACTGTCTCCGGGATCAACGCCGGCCTCACCGAACTCGGCCAACTGGTGTGTGAGATTCTGAAAGACGACTACGTCGACTGGGAAGCCGAGTTCGACGCGCCTGACGATCTCCCCGAGTTCTAGAACCGACCTTTTTCACTCCTTGGGTGGCCTCCCTGCGGTCGGCCACCCAAGGAAAAAATGTCGATCAAAAAGGGCGAGGCTCGCCCGTCCGGGCGAGCCTCGACGCGAACGGGGAGGGACGACTCGTGAGCGGGCGCTCGCGAGCGGCGGAGCCGCTCGCTCGCGTCTGCTGTCGTAGTGCTGTTCCGCTCCGCGCCGCGGCCACCTCCGCTCCGCCTCCGCACCGCACCGCCTCCGCTCCGCCTCCGCACCGCTCCGCGCCACGACCCGTTCAGTGCTACTCGACGATGTGCAGATGACCGACAACGTTCGGACGATAGCGGCGGAGCCGTCTGGCGACAGATCGGGGCGTCCTGATCGGCCGACCCTCGTGTGCTCTGCGGCAGTCGCGGAAAAAACGCCGGGAGAACGGCGGCGAGTCTCGGAGGGTCGCCCAGCGCGTTACTGGACGACGCCTGTCGCGGCGGTCGCGTCACCCGCGCCGGGTGTCTCGACGGCGGTGAACAACAACGCCGACAACACGCCCAGCGTCTCGTCGCGCTCCTCGGGCGTCAGGACGTACTCCTCGTTCGGCAGGCCCGTGTCGAGTGCGCGTGAGTCGGGGAGATCGTCGGCCGCGACGACCGTCGCGTCGCGAACCTGTTCGACCGCCTCGGTGACGGTGGTGACCAACTCCAAGGCGGCCTCGTGGCCGACGACGCCGTGGGTGTCGAGTCGTTGCTGCATGTCGACACACGAGGCGACCAGCTCCTCAATCCGCGCGTCCGGGAGTGGGGTGTGTCGCAGATCGTCGATGGTGGCGCCGTAGTCCGCCTGCAGCTGCTCGGTGGTGATCGTTGTCTGTACTCCTGCCTCTGTCGCGCCGTCACGCTTTTGTGACGGAGAATCGTTCGAACACATGTCGTTGGCTCGTTACAGCGGCCACGACACGCGAGGTGAGGGAGGTCCTAGGCTCCCTCGCCGCCTTGCGGCGACAACCCGCGCGTCGTACTTTGACGACGTAGCTGTTGACTATTGTATCTTGTTGTTGCAAACAGCACCGAGTGTCGTTGATGAAAGTCGGTGGGTGTTGTTGGGTGGTGTTTCGATCCCGCAGTGGGTTTTCTCCCCGTTGCAACGTCGCTGGCGCCGGTGAGCGCGTCGTCGGCCGCGTCGTTTCAATCCCGCAGTGAGTTTTCTCCCCGTTGCAACCACGTCGTTGCGGAGTTCACCGTGCTCGCGGACCAAGTTTCAATCCCGCAGTGGGTTTTCTCCCCGTTGCAACACCACTCCTCGGGGTCGGCACACGGGGGCTTCACGGTTTCAATCCCGCAGTGGGTTTTCTCCCCGTTGCAACCTGGCTCCACGCTCACGCTCCCGGTGTCCTCAAGTTTCAATCCCGCAGTGGGTTTTCTCCCCGTTGCAACGAGTCGACGGTCGCGGTGATCGACAGCAACCCGCTCGGGTTTC
>JAHENP010000146.1 GCA_018609965.1 Haloferacaceae archaeon | reverse complement strand
GACTTCCCGTTCCTCTCGTTTGGCCACCCGACGCTGGGCGACGACCACGTCGAACAGAAGTACTCCGAGACGGAGTGGCGCCGGCTCGCGATCAGAGACGGGAAGATCGTCGGCGGCGTTCTGATCGGCGATCTCGCCCCCCAGTCCGGCTACAAACAGCTGATGCGTGAACGGGTCGACGTTCGTGGCCAGGAGGAAGCACTCCTGCGTGAGGAGTTCTCCGCCGAGGATGTCAAGACGGAACAACCGGTCGAGAACTGAGCCGCTCACACCGCCCCACGGCGATCTCGCGGCGTTCACACACGCCGCCGCCGATGGGTTCGGTGACGGCAGACACCGCGACGCTGTCGAGTGTCGCCTCGTGACGCCTGTCGAACTGGTTACACAGCCCGGTGGCCGGCCCGCGTTCCAACGCCGGGTCTCGTGACCACGCCACGGAGACGAGGAACTTCCGCCACCGGACCGTCGGGTGCGCCGTGGCTGGTCGGTCGAACCACACAGGGGCCGTGTGAGCGTCCGGAGGCGGGCGACTAGTCGAGCGTCCACGGGTGTCCGGAGATGGACGATTAGTCGAGCGTCCACGAGCGTCCGGATAGACGACGACCCGTCGGTCGGCCACACTACCGACGGCGACGACCCACAGCCGCTCGGTCGGTGGTTCGAGCGCGAACATATCCCACCGGTGGGCGTCGGCGCGGCTGTCGACACCGGCGGCCCCGAGCGCGAGCGCGTTCCACCCGGCGGCAGCGACGAGCAACACCACGGCGACGGCCCGCCCGGCGGCCTGGAGCCGGCGGCGGTCACTCTTTCCGGTGGGTCGTCCGACGCTCTGTCGAAGCGCTCGTCACGCTCGCTGGATACGCAGCGGTCGTCGCCAACGGTCGTGGAGTGTCTTCTGGTCGACCCGGTGTGGTGGCGGCACGTCACCGCTCGCTGTGTTCGTCACCGTGACCAGCCACATTGCCACGACTCGCATCGTCGACACCGCCCGAACACCCGTCGCGACGCGACCACCACCAGGGCTCAGATCGTCGCCGTCGGCGTGTAACACAGCTTTCACTTCGGGGACAACACTGAAGTACGTAGTACTGGTATGTCAAGCCATGACAAACGGTGGGTCGCGGTTGACGGCAGAGCGGGTCGCGGAGGCAGGCGAGACAACGGCGGTGCGACACGTGGACCAGCTGTCGGCGGCCGCGCGTCACGGGCTGCGGGCGTTGGCGAACGGGGAGCGCCGGGCGGTCGCGGGGTTGGAGCCGGGCGAGGTCGTCGTCGCGGCCGCCGGCTACCTGCGGGTGGGACGTGCGGAGACGGTGGTGCAGAGCGGGGCGCGGCAGGCGCAGGCCTGAGTCGGCACGGAGCTGGACGGGCGCGGACGCAGGAGGGCAATCGCGGCGGTAGTCGACACCGACACCGTTTTCGGCACCTCCCGCCGAGTGGGCCCATGGACGGTGGAGGCTCTACGGACATGACGCTCGCGTTCGCGTTGGACGCGCTGAAGTCGCTGGCCGACCCGAACGCGGTGTTCAACGACGCGCGACAGTGGACGGAGTACGTCGGCGTGGTGTCGGAGAAGCCGACCTACGTCGTCACCAACTTCACGCGGAAACACCGGGTCCGGCAGGACTTCTTCTCTGGCCCGCGCGGCGTCTCCGAGTCGCTCGACAACGTCGGCAAACAGTTCGACACGGACCGGCACGTGTTCGTCGGCACCACCGAGGAGGACCGCGAGGTCGCCGAGGGTGTCGACTGGGAGTACGTCGACGTGGAGACGGCCGCGGGTGCCGCCGACTGGGAGCAGGCGGTGGGCGGCGAGGAGGCTGACCCCTTCGAGGACGACGACCGCGACGACTGGCCCTGAGGCGACGACTCGTTCTGACGCGAGGGAGAGTCGGGGCGGCCACGAGGACGTAGGCTCAGTCGATCTGGAACCGTGCAGGCGCGAGGTTCCGGCTCCGGCAGTCCGGACACTGCGAGGGGTCGTTCACCGGGTCGTCGAACCGGTCGAACCCACAGTCCCGGCAGGTCGGCGGCGCGACCAGGAACTGTTCGTCACCGCCGACAGAGGCGGCGACATGATCGAGGTGGTCGAAGATCGTCGACTCCGGCAGGTCCAACGCGGCCGCCAACTGCCCGGCCGTCGCCGGCTCCCGGCGGAGTTGGTCGGCCAACCGTTGGCGTGTCGTCTGGTCGGTCACGGTTACGCGTCGAGCACCTGCGCCAACACGTCCGGCGCGTCGTCGAGTGCGTCGTCGAGTGCCGACACGTCCGGGCCGCCACCCTGCGCGAAGTCCGGCGGGCCGCCGCCGCCGCCGCCGACCCGTCCAGCCAGCTCGGAGACGATCTGGCCGGCGTCGGCGTCGACCGCGCTGGGCACGCCGACGACGAACGTGGCCGAGCCGTCCGCGCCGGAGCCAAGGACAACGACGTTTCCTTCGTCGACGAGCGCGTTCGCAGTCGCGCGCAGCTCCTCGGTGTCGGCGTCGACACGGCGAACCACTGCCTCGAACTCGCCGATGCTCACCGCGTCACCGGTCGCCTCCGCACGGGCCGTCGCGAGTTCCTCTTTGAGCCGTTCGATCTCCTTGCCCCGCGCCTTCCACTCGTCGAAGAACCGTTCTGCGGTCTCGGGCACGTCCTGTGGGTCGACATCCAACACCTCGGCGGCGTCGTACAACGCGTTCTCCTCGCGGTGGGTCGCCGTCAGCGCGGCGTCGCCGGCGGCAAACACCAGCCGTTCGACCCCGTCTTGGACCGGCTCCGTGGTCAACAGCTTCACCACTCCCAGATCGCCGGTCCGGGAGACGTGGGTGCCACCACACGCCTGCACGTCCGAGCCGATCTCGATGATCCGAATCTCCTCACCCGGCGGAATCCCACCCTGGTAGAGATCGAAGCCGTACTCCGCTTCCGCGTCGTTGCGGTCGGGCCACGACTGCGAGACGGAGACGTTCTCCCGCACCAGTTCGTTCGCGACCCGTTCGATCTCCTCGACTTCCGCCCGCGAGATTCGGTCGTAGTGGGTCACGTCCAGCCGCGCGGAGTCGATCCCTTTCTGGGCACCGGCCTGTCGGACATGGTCGCCCAGCACCTCCCGGGCGGCGTGGCCAACGACGTGAGTCGCCGTGTGGTGTCGCATCAGCCGCATCCGGCGGTCACTGTCGATCTGGCCGCGGACGAACCCACCCTTCCCGGGGTCGCCGTCCGTCCGGTGGAGAACGACCCCGTCGCTGATCTGGACGTCCGTCACCTCGACGGTCGTCTCCTCCGTCGAGAGCGTCCCGTGGTCGGCGGGTTGGCCACCACCCTCGGGGTAGAACATCGTCTGGTCCAACACCACGTCACACCCTTCCTCGCGGTCGAACACGTCGAGTACGACCGCCTCGAACTCTGTCCGTTGTTGGTCGTCGTAGTAGAGCCGGTCGGTCTCCGGCAGGTCCGCGAGCCGGTCGTCCGTCTCCGTCGCGGTCGCCGTCTCCGTCCCGCCGTCGTGGCGGGCGGCGACCAACCCGTAGAAGTCGTCGGGTACGTCCACCGCCGCCCCCTCCTCGTTCGCGATCTCCGCGACCGTGTCCGGTTGGATGCCGTGGGAGTCGTACAGTTCGATCAGCTCCTCGGTCGGCACCGGCTCGTCGGTGTCGGCGTACTCCTCGGCCAGTTGGCGGACCCGACGCCGCCCGCGTTCGAGCGTCTCACGGTACTGTCGCACCTCCGTCCGCACCACGTCCCGGATCAGGTCGCGGTTCTCGTACCCCAGCCGCTCGGCCTGCATGTCCACCAGCTCGTCGAGCGGGGCGTCGATCCCAACCCGGTCGACGAGCCGCTTGGTGCGGCGCAACACCATCCGCGCGAGATACCCCGTCCCGACGTTCGACGGGACGATCTCGTCGCCGAACATGTACGCCAGCGTCCGGCAGTGGTCCGCGACCGCGTAGATGTCCTCCAACGGCTCCAACAACGCGGTGAGCCGGTCGGCGTCGACGCCGAGTTCGTCGGCGATCTCCCGGCGTGCGGCGTCGAAGTCGTCCACGTCGTCGATGTCGAGTTTCCCCGAGAGCTTCGAGGCGCGGTGGACCAGCGCCGCCTCCTCGTCGGTGTGTTCGATCCCGGCGTTCTCCTTCAGGAAGTCGATCGCCTCGGGGTAGATCGCCTCGTAGACGGTCGGGGTGCCCTGGCTCATCCAGGTCCACCGCTCTAACCCGTAGCCGGTGTCGACCACCCGACGGTCCATCTCGGCGTAGCGGTTGCCGTCTTTCATCTCGTACTCCCCGTCGGGGTCGCGTTCCATCGACATGAAGACGAGCGTCGCCAGCTCGGCACCGCGGTAGATCACCTCGAAGGCCGGCCCGGCGTTGCCGCCGCCGACCCACGGGTCCTCGATGAACGTCAGCTCCTGGAGGTCGACCCCGAACCGTTCGAAAAAGCCCTCACAGAACGCCACACAGTCGTCTTTCCAGTACACCTCACCCTCGTAGGCGTAGTCGGTGCCGTCGTCGGCGTTGAACGCGTGGTGGCCCATCATCTCGAACGCCATCGTGTGGCGGCCGGTCTTGCCGACGTTGTCGATGTCCTGCATCCGGATACACGGCTGGCTCACCGCCAACGGGTTACCGGGCGGCGGGGAGGCCCCGCTGGTGACGTGTGGTTGGAAGTCGTAGATCGACGCCTGTGTCAACAACACGTCGTCGCGCCACCGGTTGGCCGCCACTGGGTACGGCTCGATCCGGTCGTGGTCGTGGTCCGCGAAGTACGAGAGGAACTCCTCGCGCATCTCGCTGAGACTGTACGACCCGTCAAGTCCGGGGTCGTCGATAAACGAGTACTCCTCGCAGGGTGGCTCCCCACACAGCTCGCGGTCGGGGTCGCGGGTCCAGAAGTTGGCCCCACAGGAGGGACACTCCTTCCGGTCGAACCCCTCCGCCGCGAAGTAGTCCAGTCGGTATGCCTCGGTGAGGTCGCTCATTCGTCCGTCGTTGGTCCGGCTCTCCGCAAAAGGGTTCCGGGAGCCTCCTGTCGCCGTCTGTGGCTTCCTGCCGGCCCGACGCGGTCGGTCCGTC
>JAHENP010000145.1 GCA_018609965.1 Haloferacaceae archaeon | reverse complement strand
TTGGTTCCGGGTGGTCGTCTCGCGCGTGTCTCTCCCCCGAACGCATTTGACGCCCGACTGTGACGTGGGAGTATGATCCGGCGGGGGGACGACTGGTCACTGGAGTACAACGACGGCGTCGTGGTCGGGCGGTTCGGCGCAGAGATGCCGTTGTCCGCGTTCGAACAAGAGGCGTTTCCGGCGTTCGAGGAGATCCTCACACGACACCGCGACGACATCGTCGCGACGGCCGACCGGGTGAAGTTGGAAAACGCGATCGGTGACGACGTGTTGGAGATCTGGGAGGCGGCGGCCCGGGAGTCGTCGCAGTTGCCGAACTACGAACGCGCCGCGCTCGTCGCCGACGGTATCCTGAAACACGGATTGAAACGACAGCTCCGGGTGCCGGACGCCGAGATCGAGACGTTCGAGGATCTCGACCGGGCGATCCACTGGGCCCGGACGGGTGAGCAGTAGGAAGTCGGGAAGTCCCGAGGCTACGCCAACGGCGTCCGTTCGACGACCGTCCCGTCGACGGTGGGATACTGTTCGACGATCTGACCGTCGTCGACATCGCCGTCCTCAATCATCTCTTCGAGGAGCCACCACGCCACTTCGACGTGTTCGGACTTCACGGAGTAGAACTCCTCTGGCACGCCCAGCGACTCCAGCCGGTCGGGGTTGGTGTACGTCTTCCCGTAGACGAGCGTCCCGTCGTCGGTCACCTCGTCGAACGGGCGTCGGACGTTCCGGGCCATCCGTTTCATCCGGTTGCGGTGTTGGGCGGCGTCTTTGAACACGGACGTACAGAAGTACACCTTCTCGTGGTCGCCCATCACGTCGAGAATCTGCTCTTTCGACCCGTCGACGGCGGACATGTGCCCCTCCTGGAGTTCGAAGCCGCGTTCCTGCATCCGGCGGTAGTTGCCGTCGGACATCTCGAACTCGTTGATGTTGCAGAACTCTGCGGCCCCCTCGTTGAGAAACTCCAGAAACTCCGGCTCCGGGCGAATCCCGGGAATCTCGAAGGCGGGGGTGAGCCCCTCGTCGCGGGCGACGTGGAGGATCTCCTCCCACTCGGTGCCGTGGAGTTCACCCCACAGCTCGTAGGGCGGGTGGAACCGGATCTCGTCTAACCCGGCCTCGGCGAGCCGGCGCATGTTCTTCCGGCCACCCGTGATCCCCGTGTAGAGGTGTGTGTGGTGGTCCTCGCCGAACTCCTCTTTCAACAGTTCGATGTAGTGACACGTCCGGTCGAGTCGTTCCTGCGGCTCCCCGCCGGTGATCGACGTGCCCAGCGCGTCCATCTTGCGAGCCTCCGCAAGCACGTCCTCGTCGGACTCCACACGGCGCTCGTTGGCGTAGACGGTGTCGACGTTCTTCCGGTTCTCCCCGAGCGGACAGTAGAAACAGTCCCGCTGGTCGCAGTAGCCGTAGACGAACATCACCATCTTCCCGCCTTTCGCGCACTGCTCACACCCCTTCGAGATCATCTGTTGTCGAACGTTGCCGGTGGACCGACTAAAGCGGTGTGGGTTCTGGTGGGGATAGGTAGCGTTCTGCCGTGGATCGGTCCACACACGACGAGGTCGTACCGGCGTCACTCGGACGTGCCAGCCGCTGTACAACGTCCGACACCTACTTACAGCCACGCGGGCGACTGTGGAGTAATGAGTAGCGACGCAGAGGCCGCCGCCGCGAACGACGACCGACGGGAGTACGAGTTCCGGAAGGTGTTGGAGGAACTCGACGACTTCGAGGGGTCAGGAACGCAGCTCGTCACCATCTACGTCCCCGACGACCACCTGATCTCGGACGTCGTCGCACACGTCACCCAGGAGCACAGCGAGGCGTCCAACATCAAGAGCAAACAGACCCGGACGAACGTTCAGGACGCACTCACCTCGATCAAGGACCGACTGAAGTACTACGATGTCAAGGCGCCCGAAAACGGGATGGTGTTGTTCTCCGGCGCGGTCGACTCCGGCGGCGGGCGCACGGAGATGGTGACGAAGGTGTTGGAGTCACCCCCCGAGCCGGTCCAGTCGTTCCGCTACCACTGTGACTCGGACTTCCTCACGGAGCCGTTAGAGGAGATGATGGGCGACAAGGGGTTGTTCGGGCTGGTCGTCCTCGACCGACGGGAGGCCAACGTCGGCTGGCTCAAGGGCAAGCGGGTCGAGCCGGTCAAGTCTGCCTCCTCGTTGGTTCCCGGCAAACAACGGAAAGGCGGCCAGTCGGCCCAACGGTTCGCCCGGCTCCGCTTGGAGGCGATCGACAACTTCTATCAGGAGGTCGCGGAGATGGCCAACGAGCTGTTCGTCGCCAAACGCCACGAACTCGACGGCGTGCTCGTCGGCGGGCCGTCGCCGACGAAAGACGAGTTTCTCGACGGCGACTACCTCCACCACGAGTTGCAGGACTCGGTGCTCGGGAAGTTCGATGTCTCCTACACCGACGAGTCCGGGCTGTACGACCTCGTCGACGCCGGCCAGGAGGCGTTGTCCGATCAGGAGATCGTCGAGGACAAGAACCTCATGGAGGAGTTCTTCAACAACCTCCACAGCGGCGGGGAGGCAACCTACGGCTTCGACCAGACCCGACAGAATCTGGTGATGGGGTCGGTCGACAAACTACTCCTCTCGGAGGACGTCCACGACGACGTGGTCGCCTTCGAGTGTCCCGAAGGCCACGAGGAGTTCGAACTGGTCGACCGTCGCCACGACACCCCCGACCACGAGTGTACTGTCTGTGGCGAGCCGAGCGAGCCCGGCGAGCGCGAGGACGTGGTCGAACACCTGATGGAGATCGCCGGCCAACGCGGCACGGAGACGAAGTTCATCTCGACGGACTTCGAGAAGGGCGAACAGTTGCTGGACGCCTTCGGTGGGATTGCGGGGCTGTTGCGGTACGAGACGGGTGTCTGATCAGAGTAACTGCTCCATCTGCACCACTTTCCGGTCCAACGGGAACCCCGGTTCTACGTCGTCAATCTCAGACAGCCGTTCGAGCGTCAACGTCACGTCCACCCCGGCCTGCTCCGCGTGGTCACGCAGCGTCCGCACGGCCGGCTTCTCGACGGCCAACGACGGCAGTTTCCCCAACAACAGCGCGAGCGCGACACCACCGTAGTCGGTCGGGAACACGTCGGCGACGCGGTCGAAGGCTGGGTGGTCGGCCGGCTCGGCTACCCCGGTATCGGCCGCGCCGACCGCGAGACACCGCGGGCAGATCGCCGCCGTCTCGGCGGGGGCGACCTCGTAGAGTGCAGGCGGAACACGGAACGCGACGGGCGCCGGGCAGCAGGCACAGTCTGACACAATCGGGTGTTAGTGAGAGACGCGAAAGAACGTGACGAGACACACACGCCGATGGAGACGGCGTCAGTCGTCCGCCGAGACGCGTTCGACAGACTCCTCTTCGGCTTCCGTCTCGGCCTCCTCGGCCTCGCGTTCGGCCTTCGCCTCGGCCTCTTTTTTCGCCTTGATCTTTTTTAGCCGGAAAATCTCCTCGCGTTCCTGTTCCTCCAGCTTCTGTTCGATGTACTCCTGGTTGTCGCGCAGTTCCGGCAGGAGCTTGAACTCCAAGGCGTTGACGCGGCGCTTGGTCGTCTCGATCTCGTCGAGCATCTTCTTCATCGCTGTCTCCACCTCGGCCGCGAGGATGATCGACTCGATCAGCTCCTCGTACGCCTCGGCGGCCTCGTCGATCCGTGCCGACGACCCCAGCAACCCGTAACCGCGCTCGTCGATGTTCTTCTTCACCTTCGAGGAGTCGATCTGCGGCACGACCACGCCCATGATGTTGTTCGACTGGGTCGTGATCTCCGGATACTCCTCCAAGGCGGCAGCAGCACCCCGGACAGCAACGTCACCCTCCAGCGCACGGGCAACGTCGATCCGATCCTGGGCGCAGTCGTAGTCGGCCTCCAGCTCCGAGCGCACGTCGCGGGCCTGGTCGAGAATGTCCATGAACTCCATGATCAGGCCGTCACGCTTCTGTTCGAGCGTGTCGTGGCCCCGCTCGGAGAGCTCGATGCGATCCTCGATCTCCATCAGGTTCTTTCGCGTCGGCTTGACGTCCTCGGCCATCTGTTGCCGGTGGTTGTGCTCCCGGGTGGTTAACCCTTTCCGGTCTCGGAGTCGCCGTCACGGTGGGTTGAAGCCGTTGCCGACCCTCCGTCGATCCGTGACAGAGGAGTCGACGGCGCTTCCGCGTGCGGTGACTGGACTGCCGGCCAGCGGCGACACGCTCCCGGCCGCATACCGACAAGACCGCGTGCGGTGTGCCCGCTGTGCGACCGCGCTCCGTGCCGGTGACCGTGTCTCTGTGTTGCTGCGGGACGGCACGGACGGCTGGCGACCGGTGTCGTTCCGGTGTCCCGACCACGCCCCCGACGGGCTCGCGTC
>JAHENP010000144.1 GCA_018609965.1 Haloferacaceae archaeon | reverse complement strand
GTGGTTCCGGTCGTCTCGTCTGCTTCGCGGTCGTCGGCCGGCCGACCGCCGTGACCCGCGCCGCCCAACACCTCGGGGTCGGGGTCCGTCTCCGCCGGCGCCGACTGCCCGCGTGGTGCGCTCGTGCGGAGCAGTCCGGCCGACAACAACCCCTCGCGGACGGCCTCCCGAACCGTCTCAACGACCGCGGCGTCGTTGTCGAACCGCACCTCACTCTTCCGTGGGTGGACGTTCACGTCGACCGCCGCCGCCGGCACGTCGACAAACAACGTCGCGAACGGGTAGCGGTCCGCGGCCAACTGCCCGCCGTAGGCGTCGACGACTGCGCTCCGCAGATCCGCGTCCTGCACCCACCGGTCGCGGACGAACGTCGTCAGATACGACCGACTCGCGCGTGTCGTCTCCGGTTCTGACACCAGCCCGTGGACCCGAGCCTCACGAGACGCCCCGCCGACCGACACCGACCGACTCCCGGACACCTCGATCATCGACTCCGCGACCTCGCGGCCATACACCGCCAACACCGCCGTCCGGAGTTCGCCGTCGCCGGGCGTCGCGAACAGTTCGCGGTCGTCGTGTTCCAACGACACCGCCACCTCGGGGTTGGCGAGCGCGTACGCCGACACGACGGCGTTGATCCGGTCGAACTCCGTCGCCGCCGTCTTCAGGAACTTCCGGCGTGCGGGCGTCTCCCCGAACAGCTCCGCGACGCTGACGGTCGTCCCCACCGGACAGCCCGCCGACTCCACCGGCCCGGTGTCGCCGTGGTCGACGACGACCGACGCCCCGCTCGGGCGGTCGGGCGGCCGCGACCGAACGGTCAGTCGTGACACCGCGCCGACCGTGTACAACGCCTCCCCGCGGAACCCCAGACTGCCGACGCCGGCGTCCAGTTCCGCGATCCCGCCGAGTTTGCTCGTCGCGTGTTCCGCGACCGCTCGCTCTAGCTGGTCCGGTGGAATCCCGTGGCCGTCGTCGCGCACCCGAATCCCGTCGATCCCGCCGTTCTCGACCGCGACGGCCACCCGGCTCGCGCCCGCGTCGAGACTGTTCTCGACGAGTTCCTTCACGACGCTGGCGGGCCGTTCGACCACCTCGCCGGCCGCGATCTCCCTGACGGTGCGGTCGTTGAGCGGTGTGATCTCCGCCGGGGGGTCGCGTTCTGGCATTCGTCTCGTCTCAGGGGTGCCGGCGGATTCACTCTGTCGGGTCCGTCGCTCGTGTGGTTGTCGTCGGGGGGTAGTGGAGAGTGTCGTCGGGTGACAGCTGGCTGTGGTGGTGAGACTACCGTCCGGCCTATCTGCTCTGGTGGCTCACACGCTAGAACAGGTCAGTTGACTGTGATCGGGGTTTGAATTGCATACTACTGATCGATGCTTCTGATCTTAATTCTATGCTGCTCTAAGCTAGCTCAAGCACTTTTAATAGACTAATTGTAGAATTTTCTGTATGAGCCAATTTATCTTCCGCCTGAGAAATTTTACGGATTTTTTAGATTGTATACTGTATATTCGATAGCATACTTGTCTGCCCACTCTCTCGGGTCCTCGTTGGCGAGGTCCTCTGAGTGCAAGAGAGTGCGTAGCTCGTCGAAATCGTCGTCAACGGAGTCGTCCACCTCTTGCCACGCCCGCTCGAACGCTGGTCGATCCATGTGTGACTCGATTCCCGCACGCCACTCCTGCCACGTCTCGTGTGAGATCTTCCCCTCCTTTCTCAGATACACCTGCTCGTTCGTGAAGTCGATGTAGTAGTACAACCACTCAAAGTGTTCGTCAAACTCGTCGTCATCCAGTTCCTCCCCCAGTAGGGCACGAACTGGTATCTCACGTGTGAGACCCCTGTATCGGTGGTTTAGCTCGTTCTCGAAATTCTTGATTCGTGACTGTTTCTTCTTTCGCAGTTGTAATATTGCTGCAATTGCTGAAACTGGCGTCACCAGCCAGAAGAACAGTTGTGGCAGTGGAACTGACATGAAAGCTCAATTGTTATCACTCTACATCTACTTTTTGTGTGTTGTTTTACATTAATCCACTTCACTCCAACCGTTCCTGCCACTCCTGCACCGTCGCCATCAGTTCCAGCGGCGAGGTCTCCGCCACGTTCGTCTCCGTCAGCTCCGACACCACCGCCTCCGTCGCCGGGTCGACTCCCGCGTCGGGAGCCGACTCGCTCGTCGCGTTCGCTTCTGTTCTGTCGCCGTTCGCGCTCGATCCAGTGTCCCGACCGTCCCCGTTCGTCGCGCCGTCGGTGAACTCCCCTGCGGAGAGATCGAACACCGCCTGCGTCGGCTCCGTGTCGCTCGTCTCGCCGTCCCCACCGCGTGCCTCGATCGCCTCCTCCTCGCGGAGTCGGTCCAACACGTCCCCCGCGCGGTCGACGACCGGGTCCGGAACCCCAGCGAGATCCGCGACGTGGACCCCGTACGAGCGGTCCGTCGGTCCGTCACGCACCCGGCGGAGGAACGTCACGTCCCCGTCGTCCCGGTCGTCGACCGCGACGTGGACGTTCTGCACCCGCGGGAGCGTGTCGCCGAGGCTGGTCAGTTCGTGGTAGTGGGTCGCGAACAGGGTCTTCGCGCGCACTTCGTTGTGGAGATACTCCGTGGCGGCCCACGCGATACTGATCCCGTCGTACGTCGCGGTGCCGCGGCCAACCTCGTCTAACACGACCAACGAGTCCCGCGTCGCCGAGTGCAGGATGTTCGACAACTCCTGCATCTCCACCATGAACGTCGACCGTCCCTGTGCGAGTTCGTCCAACGCACCCACGCGGGTGTAGACACCGTCGACGACCGGCACCGTCGCGGACTCCGCGGGCACGAAGCTGCCGGCCTGTGCCAACAGGACGAGCAACGCACACTGACGCATGTACGTCGACTTCCCGCTCATGTTCGGCCCGGTGACGATCAGGAACTCGCGGTCCTCGTCCATCCGGAGGTCGTTCGGGACGAACTCCGTCGTCTGTTCGACCACCGGGTGGCGGCCGGCGGTCACGTCCAGCCGCCGATCCGCGGCCAGTTCCGGGCGAACCCAGTCTGCGGTCGCGGCGTGGGCCGCCAACGACGCCAACGCGTCCAATTCCGCGAGCGTCCGCCCGACCGTCTGGAGCAGCGCCGCGTCCGTCGCGACCCGCTCTCTGAGGTCGGCAAACAGCTCCGTCTCCAACTGCTCGCGGGCCTCCTCTAATCGGAGCATCTCTCGTTCCCGCTCTGCGAGTTCGTCCGTGACGAACCGCACGGAGTTTTTCAGCGTCTTGATCTGCCGGTAGTGGTCCGGCACCTCGTCGGCCGCCGACTTCCCCACCTGGATGTAGTAGCCGTCCGTCTTGTTCCGGTCGACGGTGACGTGGCGCAGTCCGTGTTGGCGTGTCTCCCGATCCGCGAGTCCGTCGAGCCACTCGCGCGTCTCTCGGTAG
>JAHENP010000143.1 GCA_018609965.1 Haloferacaceae archaeon | reverse complement strand
TCGTCGCGGACCTCGCCGAGGACCACCACGTCGTCGCGCCGGACCTCCCCGGGTTCGGTCGTTCCGACCGGCCGCCGCTGCGGTACTCTGCGGCGCTGTACGAGGACTTCGTCGGTGACTTCCTTGCCGAGTACGACGAGCCGGCGGTGCTTGCCTCCTCGTTGTCTGCGTCGTACGTCACCAGCGCGCTCGAACGCGGCGACACGGACGCCAGCCGGCTCGCGTTGATCTGTCCGACCGCCACCGGCGGGCCGGAGCCGCCGAAGACGTGGCTCCGCGAACTGCTGCGTGCGCCGGTGCTCGGCGAGGCGGTGTTCAACCTGCTGGGCTCGAAGCCGTCGATCCGTTACTTCAACGCCGACCACGGCTACTGGGACCCCGCGAAGGCGGGCGAGGAGTGGCAGGAGTACGAGTGGCGCACCACCCACCAGGAGGGTGCCCGGTTCGCGCCCGCGTCGTTCATCGCCGGTGATCTTAACAGCGATCTGGCGCTGGGGCCGGCGTTGGCCGATCTGGACGTGCCGACGACGATCCTCTGGGGCCGGGAGGCCGATCTCCCGCCGTTGGCGGAGGGGCGGGAGTTGGCAGAGACCGCCGACGCCAGACTCGTCGTCTTCGACGAGGCGATGTTGTTGCCACACGTCGAGTTCCCCGAGCAGTTCGTCGCGGCGGTGCGGGCGGACCGCGAGGAGGAAGACGTGGACGCGAGCGGAGACACAGACGACGAGGCGGCGGACGGTGACGACGACGCAATCACCGCAGACGGCGCCGGCGGCGACGCGCGCGTGACTGTCGAGCGGTCCTGACACGGCTCAAAACTCAAACTCGTCCGTCTCGAAATGTTTGAGCCTCGAGTTGATCTTCCAGCGCGGCCAGTCGCACGTTTCGTGGAGAAACCGCGCGAGCGCGCCGAACTCGTTTGTCTCCAACACTGCCCGTTCTGGACCCCTGTTGCCGACGAACGGGTACTCCGGGGACGTACGGAGCGTCTCGAAGTCGGCCTTGGCCTGTCCGAGTTCGTCGGTGGCCACGGCAGCGAAGTTCACCGCCGCGCCTCGGGAGATCGGCGACCCCCAGCAGTGGTGTGAGACCATTACAGAGAGGAGCGCACAGGCATGGTTCGGTTCACCATCTGGCACACTCAGACAGTTATAATCGTTGCTATATAATTTCTCTCCCAAACACAGATTTGGTTTTCGACACGGTTTTGTACCATCGCGCCACACATAGCTGCACATATGGACGAAAGCGAATCAGACAGTAGTAGGGACCCAACCGATGTTGGGGGTCGTCCTAGTCTCGACGAGATCAAACGGATGCGGCAGGAGCACCCCAGCGGGTGGTTGGAGTTGGCCATGACGCCGGCGCGAGCACTGTTGGTCGACGCGATTCTCGACTCACCGCCGGGCCACGAGTTCACCACCGGAACGATCTCCGAGCGTGCGGGGATCACGCCACAGGCTGTTCGAGACCACCTCGACGTGCTCGTCGACCGTGGTGTCGTGGCGTCGGTCGACGGAACGACCTACCGCATCGTCGACGACAGCGTCGTGTTGCGGGAGTTGGAGGAACTGAACGCCGCGGTCGGTGCGGTGCGGGCCGGCGTCGCAGACGAGCGATTCGGCGGAACAGATCCGGACGAACGGGCTGACAACGCCGGAGACACCGAGAGCATCCCTACCGGCAGAGCGGAGAGACCGACACCGAATCGGAGCGTGTCGAATGCCGACTGAACGCCGAATCGAAGCCGTGGCCGCAGAGGTGACCGAGAAGTACGAGCGACTCGGCTACGACATTGAGGAGTTTGTGGGTCCAGAGAAACGCCCCGACGCCGAGGAGTTCTACCTGTACCTTTCGTCAGGCGGGTCGAGTCTCTATCTCACGTTCTACACCGATTTTGGCGCCGTGAGCGTCGCGTACCCGTACACTGTGACACGCACAGTCGGTCGGAAACTCACCGAGACACAACGGGAGCGAGTCGTCGACGCGACCGACTCGGACGAAGCCGAGCCGACCCCCGAGTCCGTCGGGCGACTGGTGTTGGAACAGACAGATTCCGACACGGTCCACGAGCTCCGATTCCGGCTGGCAGACCACGCGGGTTCACCACTCGTCGGGGTCCAATTCGACACGACGGATGACGGTGCGCCGACTCGGTTCCGGTCGTACGTCAGCCTCCTCCCGTACGCCGACAGCTTCGATCTACAGACGCTCGACACGCGGACCGACATGGTACTCACCGCAGGAGCGAACGGCAACCGATTCGTCAGAGACGCACTCACGGTCGACACCGACGGCGACCCCTCGGAGTACGGGGTCGAACTGCGGTTCTGACCCACACCGGGCCGTCGTCACCGCGGCCGGAACACCACCAGCCGGTTCCCGGTCGCTTCGTTGCGGGTCACGTCGACACCGACCTGTGTGCCGATTTCCACCTCGTCGGCGTCGAGACCGCGGACGATCCCGGTGAGCCGGACCGGCCCGAACTCGACGACCGCAGTGACGTACGGCGTCTGCTCGGCGAAGTCCGGCGGCGCGACGTGGACCGCAGAGAAGGTGACCACCTCGCCGGCCGCCGGGAGCGGCTCCTCCGACAACGAGTCGTTGCCACACTCCGGGCAGACGCGGCGCGGCGGGAGCGAGCCGTGGCCCGCCGGACACGACAGGTAGTAGCCGTCCTCGGCGAGCGCGTCAGCCCACTCGTCGTAGCCCGCGTCGCCGCCGGGGGCACCGTCGCTCATCCGGCCACCTCAAGTACGTGGACGACGGCACTGGCGACCGTCCCACCGGCGTTGTGTGTCACGCCCACCTCGGCGTCCGACACCCACTCGCTGTTCGGGTGGTCACCCCGGAGGAGTCGTGTCAGCTCCGCGATCTGTGAGCCGCCGGTCGCACCGACCGGGTGACCCTTCGCCTTCAGCCCGCCCGAGAGGTTCACCGGCAACTCCCCGTCGCGGGTGGTCTCACCGCGTCGTGCCGCCCCGACCGCCTCGCCCGGCTCGTACAGCCCCAACGACTCTAAGGCGAACACCTCCGCGATGGTGAAACAGTCGTGGACCTCCGCGACGGCGACATCGTCGGCGGTAATTCCGGCGTCGTCGTAGGCGGCCGTCGCGGCCCGCCGCGCCGCCGGCGTCTCCGCAATCGTCTCTCGGTCTTGGAGCGCCGCGCGGTCGGAGCCCTGTCCCGTCCCGGTGATCGCGACCGGCGCGGTCAGATCGTGTCGCTGTGCGGCCGCCTCCGACACCAACACGAGCGCACTCGCGCCGTCGGTCACCGGACAGGCGTCGAACAGTCCAAGTGGTGAGGCAACGGTCGGCGCGTCCAGTGTCTCTTCGACGGACACCTCGCGTTGGTACTGGGCGTACTCGTTGTCGAGCGCGTGGGTGTGGTTCTTCGACGCGACGTGTGCCAGATCCGTCTGGTCGCCGCCGAACCGGTCGAAGTATCGCCGGGCCATCAGCGCGTACGCGCCGGGGAACGTCACCCCCGCGCGCACCTCGAACAGTTCGTCGGCGGCGACGGCCAACGACTCCGTCACCCGTTCCGTCGAGAGGTTCGTCATCCGCTCCATCCCTCCGGCGACGGCCACGTCTACCTCGCCCGCGCGGACGGCTCGGACCGCCTCGCGAACGGCGACGCCGGCGCTGGCACACGCCTCCTCGTAACGCGTCGCCGGACAGTGGAGCCCCGCCGCCTCCGCCATCAACGGCGCCTGGTGGCTCTGCCGCTCGGCGAGAGCCCCCATGAAGTTGCCGTAGTTGAGTTGTTCGACCCGCTCACGGTCCACGCCGGCGTCACGTAAGGCGACGTTCGCGGCCTCGGCGAACAGGTCTCGTCCCGTCCGACCGGCGTGTTCGCCGAACTCGGTGAGGCCGACTCCGGCGACGCGTACACCCGTCATTACCGGGGTTACGGAGAGGGGTCAGTATAACACTGCCGGAGTCGGCGGGTCCGTGCACACACTGTGGTCGGCCTCAGACGTCCGGCGCGTCGTCTTCCACCTGCCGTTTCATCGAGTCGCGTCGCGACTTGGCGTCACGACCCGTCGCCGCCTCTAAGAAGTCGTTCTTCAGGTCGACCGCCTCCGCGGCGGCGTCGGCGTTCCCCTCCGCGATGACATCTTCTGCGTCGCGTTCCTCGAAGTGGACGGCCAGTCGGTCCTTCTTGCCGGAGTACTCCGCGGCACCCGCGAGAATCCGGTCGAACACCGGGTTGTCCGGGTCTTCGACGACGTACAGTTCGTGGCCGTTCGCCTCCTCTGTCCCCGCCACCGCGCCGAAGTACTCCTCGATCTCCGCACGCAGATCCGCCATCCGATCCGAGAGGTGTTCGCCGCGACGCATCTTGTACTCCTTCATGTTCAGTCGTTCGACTGGGGTGTGTTTAGCAGTTTCGTCAGACACGCCACACCCGCGTCGTCGACCCGCAACACCGGTGAGTCGACCCACGCGTCCGGGTGCCAGCCCGCCATGCCGCGTTCAGTTTCCGGCCCGTTCGTCGATGTAGCCGCGCAGACACTCCGGGCAGATGTCGCCTTTCCGCATCGACGACTGGCCGACCGTCTCGGCGTGGCCACACTTCGGACAGAAGTACTCCCCGACGGCGTCCTCGTGTGTCGTCGAGAGGTTCACACCGGTCGCGGAGCCGTCACCGTTCGCGGCCGCACCGTTGCTCGCCTGTCCCGTCGGCTCCGGCGACCGGCCGACGAACTCCGTCTCGTCGTCGACGAGCGACTCGGGGTCGAGATCCGTGTCCGCCTGCAACCCGTCGACGGGCACCTCGCCGTCCTCGTCGTCCGGTTCGGCGTCGTAGCCGCGATCCTCGCCCTCGGGTGCCGGCCAGTCACCGGTGCCGTCGATGATCTCCGCGTCGTCCGTCGGCGACGCCGGGTCGGTCTCGACGCCGTCGACCACGTCACTCCGCGCCTCACGCGCCGCCGGGCTCTCGTCGGACCGCGTCTCGTCGACGATCTCTGCGTCCTCCCCGCCCGGCCCCTCGACGATCTCCGCGTCGTCGACGACCGGTTCCTGGTCGGTCGGCGACGTGTCCGCCTGGTCGCCGGCCGGATCGCTCCCGGTGGTCGCCTCGTCGCCCGCCACCGCGTCCGCGTCCACGATCCCCGTGTCTGTGTCACCGGCAGGTCCGCCTGGATCGACGATCTCCGTGTCCGCGTCGTCGACCGACCCGTCTGCGTCGATGATCTCCGCGCCTGACTCGTCGGTGTCCGGGGCGACGATCTCGGTGTCCTCACCCACGGGAACGTCCGGGTCAACGGCTTCCGATTTGGTGGAGTCGACAGCTTCTGTGTCTGTGTCGTCTGCGTCGAGAATCTCCGTGTCGGACTCGCTCGCGTCGACGATGCCAGTGTCGGACTCGCTCGCGTCGGCGACATCCGTATCTGGCCCACTCGCGTCGGCGATGTCCGTGCCGGACTCGCTCGCGTCGATAATCTCCGTGTCGTTGGTGTCCGTGTCGACGACCCCCGCATCCGCGCCGGTCGCCGCCTGCCCCCCAGCCTCGGTGTCGTCCGTCGCGACGGAGCCGTCACCCGCCGTCGGCTCCGTGGTGTCTGCGGGGTGGGTGGTGTCGCTGTCGGGCCACTCACCACGCCCACGGTCGTCGCGTGTGGCGTCCGGTTCCGAGGAGTCACCGTCGAGAATCTCGGCGTCGTCCGTCGTCAGCCGGTCCGTCTCGACGGTCTGTTCGCCCGTCGACTCCGCCGGTCCGTCGAACCCGTCCCCACTGGTGTCGCCGAACCCACTGTCGGCGTCGTCGATCACGACCTCCACGTCCTCGTCGACGACGGCCTCGGTCGGGTCGGTGGCCGTCCGATCACCCTCTTGTGCGGGGGTGGAACCTGTCCGTCTCGGTGCCGTCCCGTCGGGCTCGTTCGGGGTGCTCAGGCTGGTCACCTCCGTGTTCTCGGAGACGACGCGTGTGTCGCCACACCGCGTACACTCCTCGACTTCTGTCACGGTGACGACCAACTCGTCGCCCCGTTCTTCCCGTTCGCGCTCGGCCCGAGTCTCCCCGTAGTCGTGCCCGAGCAGACACCTGAGTCCCATTGTCGGTACCCAACCTGCCACGGCCTAAAAGCGTTCCCTCGCGTCTGACGCCCGACAGACGCCGTCGCGGCCGTCTCCGGCGACCGAACCGACACGACAACGCGTCCCGGCGTCGACTGTAGTGACTCTCGGCGAAGTCGACACCGGCCGTGACGGTGACGACTCCGGTCACTGACCCGACACCGGTCACGTGGTATGTCAACGGTGCCCACAGGGCTTATCTCTCGTGGCGTCGTACCGTCAGGTGGCCCGCGCCAGACGCGGCCCGACACAATGAGTTCAGACCGTCAAACGGAGTTCGTCCAGACGACGGCGACCCGACCGACCGTGGACGACACGGCAGAGATCGGGTGTCGCGCCTGTGGCGACTCCTTCGAGCGAACCGATCCCCGGGTGTTCGGTGCACCCGTCACGTACACCTGTCCGCACTGTGGCGAGAGCGTGCGGCTGTGGATGGCGGGCGGAAAACTCCGGTGTGAGTGATCTGTTCATCCGTCCCGTCACTCCTCTCGGACGCCACCCGCCCAGTCGTCCGTCCCCCCTGCTCCGGCCGTCGCTGTCTCGGTCGTCGCCATCTCGACGCCGGTGAACGCGAACCGCGCACCGCCCGTCTCGCTCGCCTCGACAGACAGCTGCCAGCCGTGCGCGGCGGCAATCTCCTCGACGATACTGAGCCCGAACCCCGTCCCGGCGGTCGCCGTCGTGTGCCCCGCCTCCGTCACCTCCCCGCGCCGGTCAAGCGGAATCCCCGGCCCGTCGTCGTCGACGCGGAACCCCGTCTCCGTCACCGCGACCGTCACTGTCGGCGCCGACCCGGCGTGTTCCGCGGCGTTGCGGAACAGGTTCTCGAACAGTCGTCTGAGGTACGTCTCGTCGGCGACGACGACCGTCTCCGCCGGCGCCGTGACCGTCAGCGTCGCCTCCCCCGTCGCGACGCCGTCCCATGCCGCGCGGGTGGCGTCTGCCAGCGACACCTCCGCCGAGTCGACGGCCGCCGGGCCGATCCGGGCCAACGCCAACGCGTCGTCGATGATCTCCTCCATCCGGTCGAGTGAGTCCTCGACAGTGTCGAGTTCTGCACGGGTCGCGTCTCCGTCGACAGTCGTCCGGGCGGCTTCGAGTCGGGCACGCGCGACCTCCAACGGGTTCCGGAGGTCGTGGCTCACCACGCTGGCGAACGCCTCCAGTCGGTCGGCCTGTCGTTTCAGCTCCGTGCGCTGTGCCGTCGCGCGTTGTTGTCTGTCGAGCAACAGCTCCCGGCGGCGCCGTGCCACGTCGATCCACCGGACGACCGCGACGGTCACGGCGGCCGCGCCGGCGGTCAGCGGCAGCGTACCGACTGCGACCCGGACGACCGGCGGGCGAGCGACGATCACTCCCACCGTGTCGCCGACCGCACCCAGGTAGACGGCCGCGACCCCGGCGAACAACGGACGCGCGACCGATTCGATCACGTCTCCCGAGAGGCGCCCGACGAGAACGACCCCGGCGCCGGCGGCGACCGGGAGGAGACCCACGCCGAGCGCCCACGGCGCCGGCGCGACGACTGGGAAGACGGCCGCGTGGCCGCCAACGAGCGCGAATCCAGTCGCGAGCACCGCGACCGTCGCCGCCGTCCGTCGAGCCAGCCACGCCATCGTCTCCCGTTCGTACCGACAGCATAATCCCTTTTTCGTTCGGCTTCCGGACTGTTGATCGTACAGACAGGAAAGCGACTGCTTCGCGCCGCTCACTCGTCGGTGTTCGCCGACGGGAACGTGATCTGGTCGCGGCCGACCGTCTCCCCGAACAGCCAGTCGGCGTGGTCGACCGCGTACTCCCGGTGGTCCGGTTCGATGTAGCCGAGTGCGTCCGCGACGACGACGGGTCGGTAGTCGCGGAGACCGGCCGACCCGGCGGTGTGGAGCACACAGACGTTCGCGAGCGTCCCACAGATCAGGAGGTCGTCGATCCCCCGCGCGGAGAGCCAGCCGTCCAACTCCGTCTCGTAGAACGCGTCGTAGGTGTGTTTCTCGACGACGTGGGCAGCCTCCTCCGTCGGCAGTTCCGCGACCAGTTCCGCCTCCCAGGACCCTTCGACGACATGGTCACCCCACCGTTCGAACTCGTCGTAGTAGTGGTTGCCCTCGAACTGTCCCGGCGGGTGGACATCCCGCGTGTACACCACCGGGAGGCCAGCCGCACCCGCCCGCTCGGCGAGCGCGGCGACCGGCTCGACGACCGCCTCACTGTGGGGGGCGTGGAGACTCCCGTCTGGGTGACAGAACCCGTTCTGCACGTCGACGACGACGAGCGCCGTCTCTGCCGGATCGAACTCCATACCGGCTGTTGTGTCGCCTCCCTCAAAAGTCGTCAGGCGTCGACCAGCCGCACACCTCTGTCTGTCAGCCGGGTCCGCCGCGGGAGGACGCTGTCCGTTCCCGCCGCCACCACCGTCTCACCGACCATCGCCATCGTCGCTGCCCCGCCGGCGGTCTCGACGCTGTCGACCGTCTCCCGGACCCGGTCGGTCACCAACCCCGTCCCCGTCGCGAACCCCCACCCCAGCTCGAACAGCTCCGAGACGGACATCGCAGGATCGAACGCGTCGAAGGCGTCCTCCGCGGCCGCTCGAATCCGGTCGAGTGTTGCCTCGTCGTCCAACACCGACGCCGTCGGAATCCCGCCCTGGGAGACGTACTCGACGGTCAGCCCGTCCGCCTCCGACCCCGCGGTCACCGAACGTCGCGCCCGACCGTCGCCGGTGTCGTACACCACCCCGACACGCGCCTGCACGAACACGTCACCCAGTCCCGTCCCGGCGGCGACCTCCGCGCGGTGGGCCGCCTCGACGAGCGTCGATCGGTCGCAGTCGAGACCACAGACGGTGTTTGCGGCCAACGCGGTCGCGAGCGTCGCGGCGCCGCTGGCACCGAAGCCGGCACCGACCGGCGTCTCCGCCGTCAGGTCGACCCGGGCGGTGACACCGAGTCGCTCCAACACGCCCGCGACCGGCTCGAAGTCGGTCCCGTCGCCGTCGAGTGTGATCACCGTCTCGGCTGCCGATCGAACCCGTGCCCGGACGCCGTCGGCGGTCGTGACCGAGATCCCCCGGGAGCCGTCCGTGCCCGCCGGCGCGAACACGACTGTCACACTCCCCGGCGCGTGTGCGACCGTGACGGGTTCGCCGTCGACTGGTGTGTCTGTCACGGGTGTCGTTCGGGCGGCGGTCGCGTGAGCGTTGCGCTCGTGAGAAAGGAGAGCGAACGGCGACCCACGAGAGGGTCGACGCCGTCTGGCGATCAGCGCCGTCTGGCGATCAGCGCCGTCTGGCGAGACTGCCGGCGATCAGGAGCGCGACGACTGCGACGACGGCACCGAGCCCAGGCCCACGGGCGACTGTCGACTCATCGTCGGCCGCCGGCGTCGACTCACCGTCGGCCGCCGGCGTCGACTCACCGTCGGCCGCCGGCGTCGGCGAGGCGGTGCGACCCGGCGTGGCGGTCGCCGTCTCGCCCGTCTCGTCATCACCCTCCGTCGCTGTCGGCGTCGCAGTCTGCGGGGTCGCGCTCGTCCGCACCTGCGTCAGTTCGCCGAGGGTCGGCGCGTTGACGACCGTCACCGTGTCGCCGTCGACCGCGACCCAGACGGCGTCGGCGAAGGCGGTGTCGGTGATCCGGTAGGTGTTCTCGCCGACTGCCTCGCCGCCGTAGTGGGCGACGAGTTGGGCGTAGCCGTCCGCGAACTCGCGTGCGTCCGACTCTGTCTCCCAGTTGATCCGCCAGACGTACCCCGTCTCGTTGGCGGCGTTGCGGTAGGCGTGGAGCCGGTCACCGTTCCACCCGTCCGCCACGCTCACCGAGTAGTTCAACGGGTCGTTCGCGAGTTCACCGCCGTCCGTCTGGTTGAACCAGTTGTTCGGGTCGACCACCCAACTGCGGGGGTTAGCGTCGTTGTACAACGGCCGGACGAACATCGCCGCGACCCCCGGCTGGCCGAGTTCCGCGTAGTCGGCTCGCCCGTTCGGACGGACACGCTGCCAGTTCTCGCCCGTCTGGTCGTCGATCTCGACGCTCGCGGGCGCCGCGTCGTTGGTCGTCCGCTCCGCGACGGCCGCCGACGAGGTCGGCGGGCTGTCGTACAGCTCGTTGACTGCCTCCCAGCCGCCGCGTTGTTTCACCTGCCGGACGAACTCGGGGCCGTCGGAGTACGGCTGGAACACGACGAAGTACCGCCCCCAGTTCGGGACGCTGCCGCCGCCGTCACTGCTGTTGTTGTCGGTGGTGTCCTCGAAGCAGTCCCACGACTCCTTACACCGTTCAGCGTAGAGCTGGTCGACGAGATTGCCGTCACCCTCGACGACGCCGTCGGCGGTGTTGTGCGCCTCGCGGGTGGAGTAATCTAACGCCGAGAGGTCGAACTGCTGGTCTTGGAGCGCGTGGAACAGCTCCTGTGACAGCGTCACCTCGCTCAACTGCGGCGTCTCCGTGTTCTCACTCACCACGACGATTCGTTCCTGCGAGAGGCTGTAGAAGCCGCCGACGGTGCTCCCGCGGTTGCGGTTGCGGACCGCGATGGAGTCGGCCGACTCGTTGACGATGTACAACGCCTCCCACTTCGCGTTGTCGAACGTCCGGTAGTCCGCCGGCGCCCCGCTCCCGTCGCCGGAGGCGTACCGCTCGACGTACGTCTCCCGGCTGATCAGGTTCACCGGAACGGTCTGTTCGAACTCCAGTTGGCGGACCTGTTCGACTCGGGCCATCGACCGGGCGACGACCCTCTCCAGTTCCGACTCGTTGAGTCCGTCGTTCGGGTCGACGTTCGGGAGCGGGTCGTCGTACCAGTAGCCGTTCTCCCACCCGATCGTGTCGTTTTCGGGGTCCGGTCGGACGTCGTCCGTGTCCGATGCGACTGCCGTCTCGTCTGTGGACGCCGGCGCCGCGGCCGCCGCCGGGGCGAGCGCCACGCCGACGATCAATGCGACTGCCAGCGGCACGAGCCAACGCATACCACATACTCGTCCGCCCACCTCAAGAGGTTTGCCTGTTGCTCCGGTGATATCACACGAGACGACCGGCAGCGACTCCGGCTGGCCGCCGTCGGGAACTCACTCCCGTTCCAGCGCGCGGAGCCGGTCGGCGACGGCCGACGGCGTCGCGCCGTCGACGCCCTCGACACGGTGGTCCGGCACCAACACCGGCGCCGGGTTCCCCCGCAGCGCCGTCTGGACGGTCTGGCGGTCGCCGTCGTCGTCCGGGTCCAGCCCGGCCGCCATCCGGGTGAGTTGGACACCGTCGACCAACTCCCCGTACGGCACTTTCCGGGCGGCCTCCAACACCGCTCGTTGGTCCGTCGGGACGGTCAACGCGACCGTCACGTCGTCGAACGAGTCCTGGGTTCCGTCGAGGTAGTCGAACACTCGGTCCAACACCGCCCCGTCGGCGGTCGCGTCGGCCGGCTCCGTCGTCGGGAACGACACTGCGACCACCCGACCGCTCGCGGTCCCGACCTGGATGTACCGCTCCAGTCGGTCGCTGTAACGGGCTGTGACGCCCGTGTCGTCGGCTGTAACTGTCACGAGAGGGGTTCGTCGCCCGGACACTTACTCTCGCCGCCGGCTGGTCGTGTTCTCGTCTCCACCCGTCCGTCTCTCGACGCGCCGGTCTCGGGTCGTTCTACTCGTCACCACGACAGTAAATACAGAAACGCATATACTCGTCTGGTGGGCTAGCTTCGCTCGTGACAGACCGAAACTGGGAGATGACCTACGAGGACGGGGTCCACGTGTCGGTGTTCCAACAGGGGATGGAACTGGACAGCTTCGAGGAGGCGGCGTACCCGGCGTTCGAGGAGTATCTCACACGACACCGCGAGGCGCTCGTCGGTTCCGTCGGCGTAGTGGAACTCGACGACCCGTTCAGTGACGGGGTGTTCGCCGTCTGGCAACAGGCGGCACAACGGTGTGGCGAACTCCCGAACTACCGGCGGCTCGCGCTCGTCGCCGACGGGATCAAAGCCGTCTCGTTGCGCGGGGAGGTCGATGTCGACGGCGTCACCGTCGAGACGTTCGAAGACCGTGAGACGGCCGTCGAGTGGGCGCGGAACGGCTGAGCGGACGCAGTCGTCAGTCGCCGTGGCCGGGGTAGTCGCGCTCGAACCGGCTGTCCACCTCCGCGGCGTCGAACCGGACCAACACCGGCCGGCCGTGCGGGCAGGCGTACGGGTTCTCACAGCCGTCCAACGCGTCGAGCAGTTCGGTCACCGACCC
>JAHENP010000142.1 GCA_018609965.1 Haloferacaceae archaeon | reverse complement strand
CCGACCGCGACCGAGAGATCGTCGCGGCCGTCCGCGAGGCCGCCCCCGACGCACGGATCCGCGTCGACGCCAACGAGGCGTGGACCCCTCGCGAGGCAGTCGCGAAGAGCGAGTGGCTCGCAGGGTTCGACGTGGAGTTTCTGGAACAACCCGTTGCAGCCGGAAACGCCGAGAGCGAGAGATTCGTCTACGACCACGCCGCGGTCCCGATCGCGGCCGACGAGTCCGTGATCGACGCGAGTGACGTGCCGGCCGTCGCCGACCGGTGTGACATCGTGAACCTGAAACTGATGAAGTGTGGCGGGTTGCGGGCCGCAAAACGGGCGATCCACACGGCTCGCGCCCACGGGCTGGAGGTGATGCTCGGCTGTATGATCGAGACGAACGCCGCCATCGCCGCCGGTTGTCAGCTCGCACCCCTGCTCGACTACGCGGACCTGGACGGCTCGTTGTTGCTCGACGAGGACCCGTTCGACGGGGTCCCGTTGTCGGACGGGGAGATCGACTTCGCCGCCGTCGACCGAGACGGCACCGGCGCGGTCGACCGGCGGTGAGAAGACGGCGATGTCCGCGGAGTGGCCCGCGAGTCGCTACAGTGCCGTGACCAACTCCCGGACCGCGTCGAGTTCGTCCTCGTTGATCCCGTGGCCCATTCCGGGGTAGATCCGTTCGTCCACGTCGGCGTCGAGATCTGTGAACGCCTCTCTGGTCTCGTGGACGCGTTCTTCGGGGATGTGTGGGTCGGTGTCGGAACACCCCAGAAACACCGGTGTCGCGTCTGACTCTGTCGACTCGCCTCCCTCGCTCGCGAGCGACCCGTCGTAGTCGAACGTCGTCCCCGGCGGACCGATCAGTCCACCCGACAGCGCCGCTAGCCCGCCGTAGCGGGCGGGGTTGCGCGCCACCCACTCGTTGGCGAGACACGCCCCCTGTGAGAAGCCGATCAGCGCCGTCCGCTCGTCGCCGACGGCGTCCGTGGCCGCGTCGACGACCATCCCGAGCAACGCGAGCGCGGAGTCGAGGTGTGGCTGGTTCTGCTCCGTCGGCGCGGTGAACGCCTCGGGGTACCACTCCCGCCGTGTCGCCGCTGGCGCGAGATACGTCACCCCTTCGACCCCGAGATCGTCTGCGAGACCGAGCATCCCCCGAGCGGTCGCGCCGCGACCGTGTGCGAGGACGACCACCGCGGTCGCCTCCGACAACGGCGGTCCACGCCGCCGGACCGGCTGGCCGGCGTGTGGTCCGTCGACACCACCCGTGTCGACGGCAGCGTCGCTGACGCTCACACGACGCCTCCGTTCTCACCCGTCTGTGTCGGTTCGTTGTTCCTGTGGGTCGCCGCCACCGCGTTGTTCCTGTCGGCCGTGTGTCGTGTCACGACTGCCGTAGGTGGAGGCGCGTCGAGTGGCTTTCGCCGGGTGTCGGGGGTGTCAGCAGGTGACGGGAGCGACGGTCCGGGTCGGTGTGTCGTCTGCGGGAGACAACAGTGGTAAGCCAGCGGCCGCCGTGTCGGTTCGCATGGAGTACGACGCGGTGGGGGGACACACACCAGAGCGGATCGAGACCGCGCCGCGACGGGCCGCGGTGCTTGCGCCGGTCGTCCACCGCGAGGGGGTCCCGCACGTCTTGTTCACGCGCCGGGCGGAAGATCTCGGGGAACACCCCGGCCAGATGAGTTTCCCCGGTGGTGGTGTCGAGCCGGACGACGACGATCTGACCGCGACAGCGCTCCGGGAGGCCGACGAGGAGATCGGGCTCCGGCCCCCGGAGGTGACCGTCGTCGGTCGGCTCGACGACATCGAGACCGTCTCGGAGTACGCCGTCTCCCCGTTCGTCGGGTGGGTGCCGGACCGGCCGTACACACCCGCCGACGGCGACGGCGAGGTCGCCGAGATCGCCGTCCTCCCGGTGCCGGCGCTGACGGACCCGGACAACTACGAGTCCGAACGCCGCCACCACCCCACCCACGGCGGGATTCGGCTCCACTTCTTCCACGTTGACGGCTACACCGTCTGGGGCGCGACCGGGCGGATGCTGGTCCAGTTGTTGGAACTGGCGACCGACTGGCGCGTTCCCGCGGAGGTTGACCGGGTGGTCGACGCCGATGCGGATCTGCCGGGCTAACCTCGTCGGCCGAGGGCAGCAACGCTCAACAGGATTGGCGCGGCTGCGAGGTACGTGTACGGGACTCCGGCAGCGACCGTTGCCGGGCGAACAGCGAGGAAGTCGAGTGCCGATAGTCCGTTAACTGGGCCAAGATACCACGCGACGAGCAGCAGTGTCTCGAAGGCTCGTGGCCGTCCGATCCAAACGCCGAACGCGAGAGCAGCCGCAGGTAACGCTATGATCCCACCAGCGATACCAGCGGCAGCGCCCGCTTGGCCGGCAAGTAAGAGCCTGACCCCCGTCGCACCGATGAGTCCAGCTAGAACCCCAACCCCGGCAAGATACGTCGGTACGAGCAGGCGAACCGGAGAGGTGGTCGTGAACAACAGTTGTGCCGTCTGTTCCTGCTCTGGACGCGTGCCCATGGCAGACAGTGCCGGCAACGCAAGCAGAGCCGCCAGCGGGGCGACAAGCGAGCGAGCAGAGCCGAGTGGACCGAAGACGGCAACACCGACAACAACGGTAGCACCGACCCACCAGATGCGCTGTCTGCGGAGTGCCATCCGCAGTTCGGCGGTAGTTGCGGTTAACAGCCCGAATCGACCCTGCTCGGGGGCCGGCAGCGTGCGGACAGCTTCGTCGGTGGACGTTGTCGCCGGAGCAGCCGTCTGGGCGACGGAAGTGTCAGCTGTCGACGGAGGATCTTCACTCTCGTTGGACCCTAAAGAGACTGACGGGAGGACCCCCCCGTCGGAGTTGAACCTGTCGAACGTGATGATCGATCCAAATAACAAGAACCCAACCACGGCGACAGACGACAAGCGGTCAACTAGCCGTCGCCCCGTCCACTCGATACCGTCCCACCGGAATGTCGTGGTCCCGTCGCTGGCCGACTGATACGCGAACCCTTCGATTGGGCGTGAGACCTCGGGGTACTGTGTCACCAACTGTGCCGTCATACTCTCCTGGAGCAAAGTGATGCCAGTGATGTCGATGGGTGCTGTCCCGTTGACACCCATCGCGACGAGTGCGAACGCACAGACGACGTACACTGCGACTCCGACTGTTCCGCGGAGCGGACGGATGACCTCGGTCACGACGGCGGCAGCGGCGATCAGCGCGATCGCGGGGCCAGTGATCAGAACGAACGGCCCCCACAGACCAACGGGATCAAACGGCCCGGTTCCGTTCGTAAGGAACGCGACAGTGGTCGCGGCGGCGAGCACGGCAGTGACGCCCGACAACGCAGCGACACCGGCGAGGAACTTTCCGAAGATATACGCCGTGTTCGAGAGTGAAGATGTCGCCAGGAGCACTGAGACGCCAGTCTCGTAGTCGTGTGTGACCCCTCCACGAACTATTGGAAAACCAATAATTAATAAAACAGTCGTCCCAAGAGCACAAACTGTCGCACCGTACCAAGCGGCGGTTCCTACGCCGGTGTAGGAGCCGGCGACGATCAGTTCGCCGTCGACAAGAATAATCTTCCCGAGATACGCCGTGAGAAGTCCGGCAACAGGGAGTGTCAGCGACCGGCTCCGGCGGCGAAAGTCCGCTAGTGCCACCGACAGTGCGGTACCAAGCACTACTGACTCACCTCCATCGTGGCAGTTGTCGGTGATTGTTCAACCCGCGAGAGATACGCCTCTTCCAACGTCGGCTCAGCTAGGTTGGCACCCTGGACGGGAGACTCGTCGGCGACGATCCGGACGTGGACACCGTCACTTCGGCGGGTCATGCTCGCCACGGTGTGTCGCGACTTCAGGTCCGCCAGTTCGGACTCCGAGACGATAGCCTCCCAGACGGACCCCTCAACGGCCGCGAGTAAGTCGGCTGGGGTCGTGTGTGTGAGCAACTGACCGTCGTCAAGAAGTGCAATCTCGTCAGCTGTGGCCTCGACATCCGGAACGATGTGTGTTGAGAGGACGACAATCCGGTCGGCTGCTAGGCTCGTGAGTAGACTCCGGAAACGTGCACGTTCGGTCGGATCTAACCCGACAGTTGGCTCGTCGACGATCAGCAGATCCGGATCACTGAGCAGCGCCTGTGCGATTCCGGCGCGTCGACGCATCCCTCCCGAGAACCCGCCGAGACGTCTGTCTGCGTCGTCCTCGAGATTGACTAGGTTGAGCAACTGTTCGATCCTCTCGGTAGGTTCTGACAGTCCACGAACGGCAGCGAGGTACTGGAGGAACTCCCGGGCGGTGAGGCTGGGGTACACCCCAAACTCCTGTGGGAGATACCCAACATCCTCGCGAATTGCGCCTGGGGAGTCGACGACATCTGTCCCGTTCCACCGGACTGTCCCCTCTGTTGGTTTCGTGAACGTCGTGACGATCTGCATCAGCGTCGACTTTCCAGCACCGTTCGGTCCGAGCAACCCAACGACACCAGGATCGAGTTCCAGATCGACATCTTGGAGCGCCCAAGTGTCACCGTATTGCTTACCGAGTGTGTCTAATTCGAGTTTCATAAGAAACACTACGCGTTGGTAAACGCCATTAACAGACATATTGAGCCAGGATAATAAAAACCCAACGAATCACTTTTGCCAGCCAGGTAGTCGATAGCCTGTGTAGCTGTTTTCCGGTGTCTCGTCTACAGAGTTTATTTACTAGAGATTGTATTTGCTATAATACGACAGTTTTAACTTGGTGTACGTCAAAGGTGGTTGTGTAGCATGCAAGAAGCTACACTCAACGACGTCGAGAACCCGAGCGGCATCGAGATGGGAGACCTGACCGAGATGGTCGGTCTGGAGATCAACGCCGAGTGGACCGTCTACACGGACCACCACGTCTACACCGGCTCCGACTGATCCGGACCGAACACCAACGGTAGAAGATACCCGTCGTCGTCACTGACGACGGCCCAACACTAACCTGTACTTTCCTTTTCAAGTACAGGTTTTAATTATTCCAAAGGATTTATTATCCTGGTATATGTAGTAGTAGACGCGGCCAGAATCCCGTACGATGCAGGGAATGGTCGTGGTAACAACCATGCACGACAGACTAACCACACGTGCCGACGAACTGATAACGGCCAACGACGACTGGTTGACGGCAAACAAAACCTTGTTTGATCCGTTGAACTGGACAGACACGGATGCGATAGAGTATCGACGGAAAGCGTTCTCCGAGCTGTCGCTGTACACGTACATCGCCGACTACTACGCTCCGCCGGCTCCAGAGGAACTGTCAGCGTTTGTCCGGGAGCGGACGAGTGACCCGGCGTACGTAGGCCTGTTACGGCGAGACCCAACCCAGCTTCTGCGATACGCTCCAGCGTTGACGAGTGTCCACCGAACCACTGGCGGTGACGAAACGTTACGGGAAGCGGTTGTGGAGGCAGTTCAGCACCCAGTTACTCTCGGAACGGAGTGGGTCGAGAACCGGCAACTGGACGTGTCGCGGTTGGCAGCACTGGCCGACTTGGAGCCGCCCTTCGATCCCACGACAGCTATCGACAGGTCGGCAGTCGCCAGTAAGCCAATACTCATTACCGGGTCAGAGAAGGACGCGTACGCACTGACACACGTGATCCTGTTCTGTACCGACTTTGCGACAGAGCAGGTGCCGCTGGGTGATCTGTCCGAGTACGATCTCCAGACGGCCATCGACGGGTACATCTGCCGATTCCTCGTAGAGGGGCACACAGATCTCGTCGTGGAGCTGGCGATGTGTG
>JAHENP010000141.1 GCA_018609965.1 Haloferacaceae archaeon | reverse complement strand
GGCTTCCGCGTGATGTCCGACACGCTCCAGCGTGACCAGATCATGGACATCCGGGAGCGGAAGGGGATGAAGCAGGAACTCCCCTCCAGTATCGACTACTTCTAACTTCTCTAACAGTTCTTCTCGTTTCTCTTAGTTGGATTTTTCACCGAGAGTGACGACGCTCCGGTCGATGGCGAACCCAGGGACGCTCTCGGTGACGCTGGTGACGATTCTGTTGGTGGTTGCGCCCGGCTATCTGGCAATTCGGGTGTTTCTCCGGGCGGCAGAGCGAAACGACACGTTGGACCGGACGGGAAAGATTGTCTGGAGTTCGGCGGCGAGCCTGGTGTCGTTGTTCATATTGTATCTGGCGTCTCCAGTCTACTTCGACGGCGCGGAGTACCTGGGAGCAATGTTGACAGAGCAGTTCAACGTGGTCACCGGGGAGACACTGTTCGGCTCGTCGCTCTCGACGGGCATGTTACTGTACGGCAGCCACCTGACGGTGTTGTTCGTCATCACCGTGCTGTTGGGTCTTGCAGACAGGTGGCGGGCCACCGGCGATCGCGACAGACGCGAGCCATGGCGATACGCCTTCGACGACGCCGGCGAGGGCCGCATCGAGGTGTTCCTAGAGAACGGCCCGCATATCCGTGGAGAGTTCGACCCATCGGCGTGGGACTCGTCGCGCAAGGACTTGTACCTGAAGGACCCCAGAAGTCTATCAGAAGACGACGAGATTCCGCTCGGACAGAGCATACTCATCAGATCAGAGTGGATCACTGGCGTCGTGTTCCCCGAAGGGGACCCGAACAACGACCAGATGGAACAGGCCGAGTTGTCAGATATAGACATGGAGTTAGACTCAGACGACGAAGAAGAACAGGCGGGAGAAGGAGAGGGTGATGCAGGTTCGGAGCCAGTTGGCGACGGAAGTGACGGAGCGTAGTAGTCTCGCTTACTTCCCTTTTGCAGGTCTCAGCCTGTTCGGGGAAGTGTACTCCGAGTACGACTGGTACACATGTCGGAGGATTGTATCGACTGGAGCCTGACCCCACTTCCCCTTCACTTTCTGAGCCTGTGTGAGTGTGTTCTCTGCACCTCCGTCTTCCTCACCGAGTAGCTCCTCGGCTAGGTTGGCACCTCTCTCGGTGAGTGAGTAGACGAGCATCTCATCACCGCCTGGAACCTGTTCTCTGCGCTTTTTTATTACACCTTTCTGTTCCAGTGCTTTCACTGCACCCGCGAGGCTCTCCGAGAACGGGCCGTACTTGTCTGGCTCAAACTCGTGGAGTTCCTCAACACCGTACTCCTCCTGTGCGAGAAACGCGAGCTTCTGGAACTTCGTCGCGCCGCGGATCTCTCGACAGCCGTCGGCGTACAGCAACGCGAGTGGAAGCAGTACGTCGGTCACGGTCGCTCCACCTCGCTCGTCATACAGCAGACTGAGTCGGCTCCGAACCTAAACCCTGTGGCTCGCCCGGCCGGTAACGTTCGCCAACGGCAGACCACTTATCAGTCGTGGGGGTTTGTAGGGAGTATGCGCCAGTGTGACTCCTGTCGACGGCGCGACGTGCGCGAACTGTTCCGGCCCGCCGGCTCGCAGATCGGGATCGGGATCGGAACACGCACACCCCCGGGAGTCACCACACTCCCACGGCGTGGTCGCCACGACGCAGTCGCCGTGACCGACCACGCGAGTCGGGGGTATCGCCGTGCAGCCTGACGTGACGCCCGCGGACGACGCGGACCCTGTCGAGGAGCCAGCAGACGAGGAGAACGTCGAGACGGACGGCGGTCGCGGCGACCCGCAGGTCCACACCATCCAGTTGGAGCTGCCGGACGAGCCGGGGCGGTTGCTCGCGGCGCTCCAACCCGTCGCGGACAACGGCGGCAACCTGTTGTCGGTCGTCCACGAACGGGGCGAGCGGACACCACGCGGACGGATTCCGGTCGCAATCGACCTGGAGTGTCCGCCCGAGCGGTTCGACGGCATCTTGGAGGGGCTCCGCGAGACCGGGGTGACGGTCGTCACCGCCGACGCCGAGGCGTACGCGGACGAACTCGTCGTCGTCTTGGTCGGTCACCTCGTCGACACGGGGTTGTCCGGGACGCTCCAACGGCTCCGGAAACACGCCGGGGCGACGGTCGCGGACGTGACACTCTCGGCACCGGACGCGGACGCACCCGAGGAGCCGTCGGCCGCGAGACTCCACCTCCGCACCCGCGCGGGCGGGGCCGAACAGACCCTGGAGGCGGTGCGGTCGGTCGCCGAGGAGAAGGATCTGACCGTCGTCGAGCCGTTAGGGGGTGTCTGACCGTGCGGCTCGCAGTGCTGGGCGCGGGGGCAGTCGGGAGTTCCGTCGCGGAGTTGGCCGGCGAGTACGGCCACACCGTCGTCGCGCTCGCGGACTCCTCGACGGCCGCCGTCGACGCCGACGGAATCGACACCGAGCGGGCGTTGTCCGCGAAGGTCGCCGGCGCGGGGCTGGGTGACGCGGACCCAGAAGACGCGCTCGCGGCGGCGTACGACGCACTCGTGGAGGCGACACCGACGACACTCGGCGACGCACAGCCGGGCTTCGACCACGTCGCGACGGCACTCGAACGCGACCGGCACGTCGTGCTCGCGAACAAGGGGCCGGCCGCCGAGCGGTACGCCGAACTGCGGGCGTTGGCGGCGTCGTCGGCCGGCCGGGTGCGGTTCGAGGCGGCCGTCGGCGGCGCTATCCCGGTGTTGTCGACGCTGTCGGATCTGGGCCCCGAGCGGGTGGAGGCGGTCCGCGGGGTGTTGAACGGGACAGCGAACTTCGTGCTCTCGCGGATGGCCGCCGAAGGGCTCGACTACGAACACGTGCTCGCGGAGGCACAGGACCTGGGCGTCGCGGAGGCGGACCCCACCTTCGACGTGGAGGGGACGGACGCGGCGCTGAAGGGCGTGATCTTGTCGAACAGGCTCAGCGAGGCCGGGGTCGACGACCCCGACGAGTTGGAGGCGGCGACGACGAGTCTCGACGAGGCGGACGTTCAGGGGATCACCGGGCTCCCGCCGAACGCGTTGGAGTTGGCGGCCGAGGACGGCCAGACCGTCCGGCTGATCGCAGAGGCGACAGCCGACACGGTTCGGGTCGGCCCGCGGCTCGTCCCCGAGAACGGCACGCTCGCGGTGTCGGGCACGCGCAACATCGTCGAGTTGGAGACGGCACACGCCGGCCGGTTGGCGATCTCCGGGCGTGGTGCTGGCGGTGACGCGACTGCGACCGCGGTGTTGTCGGACGTGAACCGCCTCTGAGGACGCGATCCGACTCTGAGGACACGACCCGACTCTGAGGACACGACCCGACTCTGAACCCGTCACGGCGCGAACGTCGTGCGGGTCGTCTCGTCGTCCCTGCACACGATCAAGGCACAGACACGGGAACTTATCAGCCAGCGACGAGTCGACTCGGGCATGACAGACAACGCCGAGCGGACGGAACGCCCCATCGAGCGCGGCTTTCCCATCGAGCGTGTCAACGAGATTGCCGCCAAAGAGAGCCGCGCGAAACAGTGGTATCGCCCGATCTACACGATGCACAAGTGGTGGGCGCGCCGCCCCGGTTGCTTGTTCCGCGCGATCACACTCTACTCACTGCTCGACGAGGACACTGACCCGGAGGAGCTGGCGGTGTACGAACCCGGCGAGAACCAGACGCTCGGGACGAACGGCCACTCGGCGACGGAGTTGCTCGACGCCGCCGCGGACGTGGACATGGACAACCCCGAGTCGCTGTGGGAGTTCTACCCCAAGGACGTGCGCCTGCCGGAGGACACCAAAATCCTCGACCCGTTCGCGGGGGGTGGCACCTCGCTGGTCGAGGCCTCGCGGTTCGGCGTCGAGTCGGAGGGGTACGACCTCAACCCCGTCGCGTGGTTCGTGACGAAAAAGGAACTCGAAGCTGGCGAGACGGATGTCGAGGAACTGGAGCGGGCGTTCGAACGGGTTCGTGACGACGTGGCCGACGAGATCACGCAGTACTACAAGACGCCGTGTCCGAACGGGGACCACGACGCGGACGTGATGTACAACTTCTGGGTGAAGGAACTCGACTGTACGTCGTGTGGCCACACCGTGCCGTTGTTCAAGGACTACCGCGTCGCCGCCGGGCGCTACGAGAACGACGACAAATACAACGTTCTCTGCCCGGACTGTGGCGCGGTGACGCTGGTGGATGACTGGCAAGCGGAGGAGTCGACGTGTACGGAGTGTTTCGCGACGTTCGACGCGTCAGAGGGGCACGTCTCGCGTGGTGGGTACTACAACTGTCCCGAGTGTGGGCAGAAAGAGGGGATTACGGACGCCATCGCCGAGCAGGGGAAACCCGACGAGCGACTGTACGCGGTCGAGTACTACTGCGAGGAGTGTGAGGATGTGGGTGAGGCGAAATCTGTTTACAAGGGGTACAAGCGGGCGGAGATTGCGGACGAACGACTGTATCAGAAAGCTGTCGATGAGTGGGACGAGCGGACTGATCTCCACGAGTACGTGCCGAGTGAGGAGATTCCAGAGGGTGCCATCACTGCTGCATCGTCGCTCAGTGGGAACGACGTGTTCCAACACGATTACGAAAAGTGGACGGATATGTTTAATAATCGACAGATTCTTTCTCTAGCAAAAATTATAAAGTCTATCAAATCCACTCGTACTAATGTTGTGAAAGAGTTTCTTCTATTGACTCTCTCAGAATCTCTTAATTATAACAGTTAAATGAGCGTATACAATCCAGCGTACAACAAAAATACAAATATATTCAAATCTAATTCTTTTGATCCGCCGAACGGCCCAATGGAAGGGAATGTTTGGGGAACAGAGTACGGAACTGGAACATTCGAAGCGATGTGGGAGATGACACTCAGATCTGTCAAATATGCCAACGCCCCGACAGACCGGTACGTTGAGGACGGTGAAACAGTTGAGTCGGATGAATTCTCTATGTCGATTGGAAGCCACTCTACCGTCGTCCAAGGGGATATGCGGAATATTGATGCCGAGGGCGAATACGACGCGGTGATCACAGACCCACCGTACTACGACAACATCATCTACAGCGAGGTTGCCGACTACTTCTACGTCTGGCAGAAAATCCTCCTCGAAGACGAGTACGAGGAGTTCCAGTACGACAAGACCCCACGCGCAGAGTCCATCGTCACGAACCCGTACCTCGACAAGACCGAGGCGGACTTCGAACATGAGATTGGCGAGGCGCTCTCGGTTATCCGCAGAGCACTGAAAGACGACGGCGTGCTCGCATTCACCTACCACCACAGCGATTCCGAGAGTTGGGGCGAGTTGCTCACTTCCCTCTGTCAGAACGATTTCGAGATCACAGCAACGTACCCGATCAGTTCGGACCTGAACAAGTTCATCGGCGGCGACGCAGTTTCATTCGACATCGTGATCGTCGCCCGCCCCACAGACGACCGCGAACCGACCTCGTGGCGAACACTCCGGCGCAACATCGTCCGCACGGCACGCGAGACGCGCGAGACACTCGAAGAGAACCGCGACCTCGCCTCTGGCGACATCGGCGTGATCGAGATGGGGAAGTGTTTCCAAGAGTACTCGAAGCACCACGGGAAGGTCCACCGCGCCGGCGAGATCATGGAGGCGAAGGAAGTCGTCGACCAGATCTACGGCATCATCCAAGACGCCGATCTCGGCGAGACGGACGTGTATCTCGACTTGCTCGAACAACGGAGCGCTACCACGGACGACCTCAACAAACTCCTCCGACGCGCCGACGCGACCCAAGACCGGATGGAAGAGATGGAGTTGCTCGACACTGACGCCACTGGGCTCGAACTCCGCGACTGGCGCGACGAGGATCGCCAAGCCCACGCGAAAGAGGCCGTCGAGACCCCCGACACCACCGCGACGACGCTCGACCGCGCACATCTCCTCAGAGATGTCTACGAGCAGGGTGGCTCGCGCCGCGAGTATCTCGACGACTGGGACCACGACGAGCTACAGGAACTCTGCGAAGACCTCGCTCGTGTCACTGGCGACGAGACCTACCTCCGGATGCTCGGTGCCGACGTGACGCTTGAGGAACTCGGCGCCGACTGACGGACACTGTTCGGATAGCTGACGAGAGATCGAGGCGAACTTTTTTGTGCTCGCTATCTCACGATCTACCAATGTCGTCGACGAGAGCGCTCGACTGTCCAGCCTGCACAGCGACGATGGACCAACGTGTCGAACACGGCGTCACGATCGACTACTGCCCGGACTGCGGCGGGGTGTGGCTCGATCCGGGTGAACTCGAACAGGTCGCTGGCTACGACAGCCACAGCCACGGCCACGGGCACCACCACCACGACGACGACATCGACATCGACATCGAGGCCGAAGAGGAGGAAGAGGAGGACGCCGGGATCTTCGGCACTATCGCGAGTGCACTCGGTGGCGGCGACGAGGGGTTCGAGGACGAAGCGTTCGAGGAGGAAGGATTCGAAGAGGAGGAGGAGTTCGGGATGGAGGAGGACTTCGGCGGCGAGGAGTTCTGAGTCGACGGAGCGCCACACGAGGATCGCTGTCGATCTGTCGGTCGTGACTGGCGGTGTGAGGCGACGGTCACCGACTTGCGTCAATTCCTTTCACCTTACTAACATCTCGCTGTTCAAATCGCGACGCTAGTTCAATCCGTCGTAAGATTTACTACCCGTAGTCACGTTAGGGTGAAACACGACGCTGCGGTGGGCGCCGTGAAAAACGGCAGGGCGCTGGGACGCCCTCCCATCGCCGCGTCGTGGGACGTACCACGACATGTGTTCGAACGATTCACCGTCAGTAAAACCTGACGGCACGACAGACGCAGCGGAGCTTGCAGCAACGTACGAGGAGTTTCTCCTGGACATCGAGGAGCAACCACTTCCGAGCTACCGCACCGACGAGATGCGCGTGCGCATCGAGGAAGTGCGCGCCACGCTCGCCGCGGAGGGCGCCGCGTCGGCAGGCCAGCTCCAGCAGTTGTTGCGCACCGTCACGGAGGCGCTCGCGGACGTACAGGCGGCGCAGGTCGTTCCCGTGCCCGAGGATCGCAACCTCACGAACGCGGTGCCGGGCGCGACCGGCACCGGCGCGGCCTACGAGGTGACGGAGACGGAGCAAGCGAAGGCGACGAACGTCCTGATCAACCTCCTGTTCACGGTCGTCGAGACCCCGACGTGGGAGGACTGGGGGCGGTACGACGAGCGTGCGGCTCGCGACGACGACGAGCGTACGGTTCACGACGACGGCGCCGGTGACGACGGCGAGCACGCGGCTCGCGACAACGCCGGCGACGATGCAGGCGCCGCCAACGAGAGCGATGCTCCCGCCGACGACACGGACACCGAGGCGACCACCGACTTCGGCGTGACGGGCTACGCCGGCCCGGAGTGACACGCGTCGGGCACGGACGGGCCTGAGTTCCGTCCTCGCTCGGACGCGTTTTCTCGGTCAGACGCGTGTTGTTCGCGCCCGACCAGACGCCTTCTCCGTTAGTCGTCTCACTGCAGCGCGCCGTCCATCGCGTCGAACAACCGCGTCTTCAGCTGTTCACCGCGCGGCGCAGTCACCTCGCGGGTGCCGTCGGCCTGCACGGCCGGCGGCACCCGTCCACCACCCATCCGGGCGTGGCCACCGGCAGAGGCGTTGTCGATGTCGCCGACCGCGGCGTCCAACGCCCGGCCCATGTGGACACGGTCGTCACGCGACCGTCCCGAGAGGTGGATCGTACCGTCCTTGTCGCCGACGACGACGACCGCAGAGACACCCTCCAGTCCGACGAGTTCGTCCGCCGCCTCCGGGATGGTGTCGCCGTTCGACACCGACCCCACGTCGCTGACCGCGTACGAGCCGCGGATGTCCCGCCCGGCGATGGCGCGTGCTTTCACCTCCAGCGTCTCCGTCGACACGTCCGGGTCGGCGATCCGCGAGAGGAGGTCCTCGTCGACACCCGGCGAGAGGTAGCCCGCGGCCGCGAAGTCCTCGTTGGAGGCCCCACGAGTGAGCCGGTCCGTGTCCGAGAGAATGCCGTACAGCAGTCCCGTGGTGATCCACGTGGGCAACGCCAGGTCCGACACCTCGCTGTCGTGGCGGTCCGGCGGGACCGGCGTCGCGCCGAGGTTCTGGAAGTACTCCGCGACGATGCTGGCGGCGGCGCCGTAGTCCGTCCGCACGTCCGTGAACGCCTCCCCAGAGCCGTCACCCGGGTGGTGGTCGACGATCGCCGTCGGCAACACGCCGTCCGCGCCGGTGAACCCCCGAGGTTCGTTGTGGTCGACGAGGACGACCGCCTCCGCGGCGAGATCGGTAACGTGGTCGATACACTCCAACTCGACGTCGAGAACGGTTCGGAACGCGCGGTTCTCCTGTCGTCGGATCTCTCCTGAGTACTGGATCGTCGTCTCCGTCCCCACCCAGTTGGCGACCTGCGCGACGCCGACCCCGGCGGCCATCGCGTCCGCGTCCGGGTCCGGGTGGAGCAACACGGCCACCTCGTCGGCGTCCGCCAACACGGCCTGGAGCCGCGCGCCGGGCGGCTGTCGCAGGCGACGCGCGAGGACGAACACCGCGACGACGACCAGCCCAACCCCGACAGCAGCCGCCAACACGCCGGGCCCCACCCCGAACGTCTCGCGTGTCAGCTGGACCAGCCGCCCCACCTGTGAGAGCATACGTACTGGCGGAGTGGACCGAGACACAAGAATGTACGAGACCGTTCAATCGCCCGACGGCGCCGGATTCGCCGGGGATTTCGACGTTCGTCGTGTGCCCGCGCGGACGCCAGTTTCCGGGTGGGCGTCAGGCGTCGGTGTACGCCTCAACCGCGGCGCGGTACCCCTCCCGGAACGTCGGGAACCGGAACGAGTAGCCCAACTCCCGGAGTGTCGTGTTGTCGACCCGTTTGCTCGTCTGAATCCGACGGCGAGCGGCCGCAGACAGATCACCGGCCGCGATGCGTTCTGCTTTCGTCCGTTTCTCCGGCCGGGCGACCCCGCACTCGTCGGCGAGCCAGTCGGCGAACGTCCACTTCTCGACCGGTTCGTCGTCGACGACCGTCACCACCTCACCCCGAGCGTGGTCGGTCGGCGACGACCGTGGTCCGTCGACTCTCTCGTTGTTCGACCCTGACGCGTCACCCGACTCGGACCGTGACCCGTCGGTCGGTGACGCCCCGGTGAGGAGGAACCGCACCGCGCCGGCGGCGTCGTCCCGGTGGACCATGTTGAGATACCCCTGCGTGACCGGCCCCTCCACGTACCGTTCCAGCCGGTAGCGGTCGGGGCCGTACAGCCCGGCGAACCGCGCGACGGTGCCGTCGATCCCGGCGTCGCCGGCCGTCTCCGTCGCGACCCGTTCCGCCTCGGCCAACACCGCCGTCTTCTCCGTCTGTGGGTCAAGCGGGGTCGTCTCGTCGACCCACGCGCCGTCGTGGTCGCCGTACACGCCGGTGCTGGAGGTGTAGACGAGCCGATCCGGCGGGGACGCGCGGTCGGCGTACGCGTCGATCGTGTTCCGGAGTCCGTCGACGAACACGCGCCGTGCCGGCTCCGCCCCACGCCCGCCGCTGCTGGCGGCGAACACGACCGCGTCGGCGTCCGGCAGCGCGGTCAGCTCGGCTGGCTCTGTCACGTCCGCCGCGACGGCGTCGATCCCCACCTCACGAACGGGTTGGGGGGAGCGCCGAACGCCGGTCACGTCGTGGCCCGCGGCGTCGAGTTGGCAACACAACGCCAGCCCGACGTAGCCCGCACCGACGACTGTCACCCGCACGGTTAGCTCCGCGAGCGGATCAGCGACTGGACGGCCGCGAGTTCGTCCAGCCGGAGTCTGATCTCCCCCTCCAACGCCTGCCGCACCTCACGCGCGTCCAGCTCCGTCTCGATCTCCAACGCGACCGTATCCACGTCTAAGATTGCGGTCGACAGCCCCATCATCAGCCCGTCGCGGACCTCGGCAGTCACCGCGTCCGGGTCGATGCCGTCAACGGCGAAGACGGCGGCGGCGTCCGACAGCGTCGCGTCGGCAACGTCGCCGTCCGCGAACGCCGCGACCGTCTCCGGGTCAAGCCCCGTATCTGCCGCGACCGTCTCCTGGCCGTACTCGTCCACGACTGCCGCGAGTTCGGCCGCGTACGCCGCCTGTAGTTCGGCCGCCGTCGGCGTCTCCGCGTCCGGCAACACGTCGTACAACATGCCTGTTGCTCGGAACCATGTCTCCAAAACCGTTGTCACTCACGCAGTGGCTGCCGAACGACCGACGGTGCTCGCGTGTCGTGGCCGGACGGCCCGGTCAGGCGGACGCGAGCCGGTCGGCCGTGACGACCCGGACGGAGGCTGGCCGCTTGACGAACTCCCCGCTGGAGGCGGCGACGATCTGTTCGATACCGCGCTGAGCAGCCACGTCGAGCAGTCGTTGGTCGACCCGGCCGTCCAACACCAACAGGAACCCCAGCGTCTCGTCGTCCGCGAGTGTGTCGAACGCCTCCCCTGCGGGCACCTCTGCCACGACCTCCAACTCCCGGTCGAGCACGCGGGCGGTGTTCGTCCCCGCGTCGATCACGTCTCTGACGTGCCCCCGGAGTGTCGCCGGACGCTCGCTGTCGTCCGACTGTCGCTCGTCTGCGGCCGTCTCCGACTCGTCTGCGGTCGTCTCCGACTCGTCTGCGGCCGTTTCTGACTCGTCTGCGGTCGTCTCCGACTCATCTGCAGTCGTCTCTGACTCGTCTGCGGCCGTTTCCGACTCGGTGTCAGTGTCGCCCGACGCTTCCTCGTCTGACCCCGCGTCCGCGTCGCCTGATCCCGCGTCCGCATCGTCTGACCCCACATCCGTGTCGCCTGATCCTGCGTCCGCACCGTCCGACCCCACGTCCGCGTCGCCCGACTCTCTCTGGCCGTCTGTCGTCGACGCCTCGGTGTCGGGTTGGTCGTCTGTCACGCCTGTGTCTGCCGTTTCGCCGTTCGTGGCCGCAGACGCCGCGGCGGCGCCGCTGGCTTCGTCTGTTTCGGTGGCGTCTGCGGTCGCTTCCTCGTCACCCCCCTCGCCGGCTGTCTCGGGTGTCTCGCTCGACACGTCGTGCGTCTCGCCTGACACTTCACTCGTCTCGCCGTCGTGATCGTCCGCGATCTCGTCGACGACTGCCGCCGCGTCGACTGTGACAGAGTCGTCGGTGGTGCCGACCCCACCGATCGACTCGCGGCCGTCGGTGGCGCTCGTGCGGACGGAGCCGGTCGTCCGGCCGGCCTCGGTCCCGTCGTCGGTGTCGCCGGCGGCTCGTGACTGCTCTGTCGCCGAGCGGTCACCCGACCGTGGGTTGCCGTCACTCGTCTCCAACGTCTCGAAGGGGACCTTCTCGCGGAGCGCGTCCATCACGTTCTCTCGCGAGAGATCCTCGACGGAGACGTTCTCGGGCGCGTAGGCGACGTAGTCCACGTCACCCACCTGCGCGAGTTCCCGTAAGATCAGGTCGCCGCCGCGGTCGCCGTCCAAAAACGCCGTGACGGTGCGCTCGTCGGTGAGATCCGCCACCGCGTCGGGCACGTCCGTCCCCTCGACGGCGATTGCGTTCTTGATGCCGTACTCCAACAACGTCGACACGTCCGCGCGCCCCTCGACGACGATCACCGCGTCGGAGTCGCTCACCCGCGGGCCGGCGGGGTAGTCTGCGAACTCGTCGACCTGTTCGACCCGTTGGGCGTCTCGCACCTCCTCGAGAATCTCGTCGGAGTCCATCACCCCCTCGTCGAACGACTCCACGAGCAGTTCCTTTGCGCGTTCGACCACCTCCCGGCGCTTGGCGGCGCGCATATCCTCGATGCCGGCGACCTCCACGCGCGCCTCACACGGACCAACCCGTGTGATCGACTCCAACGAGGCCGCCAGGATCGCGGTCTCGACTCTGTCGAGACTGGAGGTGATCGTGATCTCGCCGAACGACTGGCCGTGTTCGCTGTCGATCTCGACGTCGATCCGCCCGACCTTCGAGGACCGTTGGAGGTCCCGGAGGTCCAGCTCGTCGCCTAACAGTCCTTCCGTCTGTCCGAACACCGCGCCGACGACGTCCGACCGTTCGACGACGCCGTCTGCGGTGATCCGTGCGTGAACGAGATACTTCGATGTGTCTTCCATGAGTGTGCCCTCCCGAGCGTGAAGCTGACGTGGTGAACTGCCGTCGTGGTGCGGCTGCTCGTGTCACCGGGCGACTCAAACCGTCCGCGTCGGATATAGTTGTCGTACCAGCAGAACACTCGCGTTGTCGGTCAGATTTCTCACACAGACGAGAGAGACGAAGCCGGCGAGGGTGACGCACTCTCCGCCGGAGTGGTGGGTGCTCAGGCGTCTGTCTCGGTCTTGTCGGCGTCCGACTCGCTGGCGTCCCCGTCCGCCGCGTCGGCGTCGGCACCCGTCTCGTCGACAGCCTCGTCTCCCGTGTCGGCGTCCGCGCCGTCCAGACCGTACATCTCGGCGGTGAGTTGGCGCGCCTCCGCGACGACCCCGTCCAACACCGCCTCGTCGGCCGTCTCGTCGTCTCCCCGGCCGTTGGGGGTCGGTCGTCCCGCGTTCCCGGGGCCGCGACTCTGACCGTGTGCGCCCGTCTCGCCGTGGTCGTGGTCGTGTCCGTCGGTGGTCGTGTCCTCGAACACCTCGTCGTACTCCGCCGCCGGCGCGTGGTCAACGACCGTGTCCGCGAGCGCCTCGGGCGTGGCCGTCTCCCACTCCGGGACGGTCTCCGACAGCCACGCCTCGTGGTCGCCGCCGCGCAACATCGCCGTGAACGCGAGGTGGTTGGCGAGGTGTTCGCCGTCTCGCTGTGGGGTCTCACACACCGGACACGCGTAGCCCATACCCCGACGTGGCAGTTCGACGGCTGTAGTGGTGTCGGACTCCCGACTGAGGGAAACGAAATAGTCAACTGGAACAGGGTGTTCTCACCGGTATGTGCAGGCGAGGGTTGAGCTACGTCGACTTGTTCGCGGGCGCAGGCGGGCTGTCGGCCGGGCTCGAACGGGCGGGGTTCGAGTTGGTCCACGCCGTCGAGGTGGACGAGGACGCGCGCCAGACGTTCGCGAACAACCGCGACGGGCTCACAGTCGAAGCCCTCTCGGGGGACATCCGCGAGGTGCCGCAAGCCGAGATTCCGGCGGTCGTCGGCCGCGACCGTGTCGACCTCGTCGTCGGCGGCCCGCCATGTCAGGGGTTCTCGGAGGTGATCAGTCCGGACGGCTCCGACGAGCGCAACCACCTGTTCGAGCAGTTCGTCGATTGGGTCAGGGCGCTCGATCCGACGGCGGTGTTGTTCGAGAACGTCCGCGGGATGCAACAGACCGCCGACGGGGCGTTTCTCGACGCCGTCACGGCGTCGTTCGGCCGGCTCGACTACGACGTGACTCACCGCGTGGTCAGGGCCTCGGAGTTTGGTGTCCCACAACACCGCCGGCGGCTCCTCGTGTTGGCCGCCAAGTCGGACGTGTCGGAGAACCCGTTCGACGGGTTCACACTCGACCCGGTCGCGACCCCCGGGGTCACAGACGGAATCGGTGATCTTCCAGCCGTCACACCGGGCGAGGCGGTGACCGACTACACCACCCACCCCGAGACTGCGCTCCAGGCTGACTTGCGGGGTGACGCGACGGAGCTGTCGGCACACGTCGCCGCGAACCACACCGACGAGATGGTCGAGATGATCTCACACGTTCCCGACGGCGGTGACCGGACGGCGATTCCCGAGGGGCTACAGCCGTCCTCGGGGTACCACAACTCCTACTCGCGGCTCGACTCGACGGAACCGGCGGTTGCGATCACCTCCAACATGTCCAAGCCGTCGAGCGCACGGTGTATCCACCCGTTCGAGGATCGTGGGCTCACGCCGCGTGAGGGCGCACGACTCCAGACGTTCCCGGACGACTACCGGTTCAGCGGCGGGCTCGTCTCCGTTCGCCGCCAGATCGGCAACGCCGTCCCGCCGTATCTCGCCGAGGCTGTCGGCTACTACCTCCGGAGAGACGTGTTCGACAAGATGCTGACACGCGAGAACCGGAAGCGTATCCACAGACTCCGGTCCGGCGCACGCCCGCTCTGTGAGTTCGACCCACAGGCGACGGACGCAGGGTTCGCGCGACAGACAACACTCGACTCGGCCGACTGAGCCGCCTCAGTCCCGCTCCGTCCTGATCCAGTCGCCGAGTTCCAACGCCATCACGTGTGCCGCCTCCCCGTCGCCGTAGTACCGTGGTTCGGTCCGAACCGGTTCGAACCCCTCCGAGCCGTACAGCCGTTGTGCGCGGGTGTTGGAGGCGCGCACCTCCAACTTCACCACGCTGGCGCCGCTGGCGGCGAGGTGGTGGAGCGCCCGGCGGAGTAGTCGCCGTCCGAGCCCCTGGCCTTGTGCGTCCGGGCGGACGGCGATGTCTTTGATGTGGCCGATGTCGCGGCCGTGGTTCGGAGTCGTGTCGCCGACGACGTAGCCGACGACGCCGGAGCCGTCCGTGTGTTTCGCCGCGGCGGGGTCGACCGTCGGCCCGCCGGTGGGCTGTTCGGCGACCAGAAACGCCGGCGCGTCCAACAGCCGTTCGAAGGCGGCGTACGGCCACGGCTGTTTGAACACGGTCTTCTCGATTCGGTAGACCGACAACAGGTCCGTCTGTCGTGCCTCCCGGAGACGCGTCCCGTCCCGACCGCCGGGGTCGACCGTCGTCACGAGGCTCAGTACAGCGTCACAGGGCATAAACCACACGCGACGAGCGGCCCGCCGAGCCACGCGATTGAAATACCGCGACGGCCAACAGAGAGTAGTAACCGATGAGCGAGGACTTCTACGAGGCTTTGGGTGTCTCCAGAGACGCCAGCGAAGAGGAGATTCAGCAGGCGTACCGACAGAAGGCGACGGAGTACCACCCGGACGTGAGCGACGATCCGGACGCCGAAGAGAAGTTCAAACGGATCAAGAAGGCCAAGGAGGTTCTCACCGACGACGAGAAACGCCAGGCGTACGACCGGATGGGCCACGACCAGTTCGAACAGGCGGAGAAACGCGGCGGCTTCGAGGACGGCCCCGGCGGCCCGGGTGGGCCGGGACAGGGACCGTTCGGCGGCGCGGCCGGCGGCGGCTCCTTCGGCGGCGGCGGGATCGGCGACATCTTCGAGGAGTTCTTCGGCGGTGGCGGCCGTGGCGGTCGCCGCGCGGGGAAGGATCTCCGGACCCAAATGGAGATCACACTCCAGGAGGCGTACGAGGGGACGACCAAGGAGTTCACCGCCGCTCGCCCGGCGCGGTGTAACGAGTGTGCCGGCCGTGGCCACCCGCGTGATGTCGATGTCAACACCTGTCGGCAGTGTAACGGCCGTGGGCAGGTGCGGCAGGTCCAACAGACACCGTTGGGGCGTGTCCAACAGACGGCAACCTGTCCGGAGTGTGACGGCGACGGTGAGGTGCCCGAACGGGAGTGTGCCGTCTGTGACGGCTCCGGGATCACCCGTGAGGAGGCGTCACTCACCGTCGACGTACCCGCCGGGATCGAGGACGGCCAGACCCTCCGGATGGACGGTGAGGGTGCGCCCGGCGACCGCGGCGCACCGGACGGGGATCTGTTGATCGACGTGTCGATCCAGTCGTCCGAACGGTACGACCGCGACGGGAGCGACCTCCACGTCACGGAGGCGATCTCGTTCCCGCAGGCGGTGTTCGGCGACACGATCCGTGTCGACCACCTCGACGGCGAGGTGGAGCTAGACATTCCGGCCGGCACACAGAGCGGGGAGACGTTCCGTTTGAGCAGGAAGGGGATGCCGCGGCTCCGTGGCCGTCGTAACGGCGACCTCTACGTCCAGGCGCGAGTCGTCACGCCAGACGATCTCAATGCCGAACAGAAAGAAGCGCTCCAACGGTTCGCAGAGGCCGGCGGCGAGGAAGTCGACGTGAGCGAGGGGTTCTTTGAGAAACTGAACGACCTGTTCTGACGACACCCGTCGACGAGTGCTCGTGTGCGGCCGGTCAGTCGGCCGCCGTCGGTGACTCTGAGTCGCCGTCCGCGGCGTCGTCTCGCTCGCTCTCGCCGTCCGCCTCGTTTGCCGCGTCACCGTCGTCTGTCGCGTCGGCGGCCGCGGCCACACCCACACAGGCGACGGCGTCGTCCGGCTCCGTCTCCATCACGTTCACCCCCATCGTGTTGCGGCCGACCGTCGACACCTCCTCGACGGGTGTGCGTGTGATCTGCCCCTGCTCGCTGACGGCAAACAGGTGGTCGCCGGGCGCGACCGTCTCGATCCCGCGAACCGGGCCGTTGCGCTCCCCGGTGTCGATGTCGATCAACCCCTTCCCGTTGCGGCTCTGCCGGCGGTAGGCGTCGATCTCCGTCCGTTTGCCGTAGCCGTTCGCGGTGACGGTTAGCGTCCACGTGGAGTCGCTCGCGATCGCCGCCAAGCCGGCGACGCGGTCGTCGCCTTGGAGGTCGATCCCGCGGACGCCGCGTGCGGCCCGCCCCATCGGCCGGGCGTCTGCCTCGTCGAATCGGATCGCCATCCCGTCGACGGTGCCGATCACGATGTCCTGGTCCCCGTTCGTCACGGTCACGTCGGCCAGCTGGTCGTCGCCGGTCAGCGAGATCGCCCTGATCCCCGTCGAGAGGATGTTGGCGAACTCCTCGCCGGCCGTCCGCTTGAGGTACCCCTGCTGGGTCACCATCGTCACGTAGCTGTCGTCGGTGAACGCGCCACACGACAGCGTCGCGGTGATCTGCTCGCCGTCGTCGAGATCCAACACGTTCACCATCGAGGTGCCGCGTGCGGTCCGCCCGTACTCGGGCACCTCGTACGTCTTCAGCCGGTACACCTGCCCCCGGTCGGTGAAACAGAGGAGGTTGTCGTGTGTGCTGGCGACGAACGCGGAGGCGACCCGATCGCCGTCCTTCGGGTTCGCGCCGATCACCCCCTTCCCGCCGCGCCGCTGGGCGCGGAACTCCTCGGCGGGCACCCGTTTGACGTAGTCGTCTTCCGTGACGACGACCATCATCTTCTCTTCGGGGATCAGATCCGCGCGGGTCACGTCGCCCGCGTCGCGGACGAACCCGGTCTGGCGGGCGTCGTCGTACTCCGTCTTCACCGCCCGGAGTTCGCGTTTGATCACACCCAGCAGCTCTGACTCGTCTGCGAGGATCTCCTCTAACCGTTCGATCCGGTCGGTCAACGCCTCGTACTCCGACTCGATGTCGGCCGCCTCCATCGACGTGAGCGACCCCAACTGCATCCGGACGATGTGGGCCGCCTGCTCCGTCGAGAGGTCGAACCCCGCCTGGAGCGCCGCCTTCGCGACGTCCCGATCCTCGCTGTCCTGAATCGTCTCGACCACGTCGTCGGCCTGTTCGAGCGCACGGAGCCGTCCCTCCAGGATGTGGGCGCGGTCTTCCGCCTCGTCGAGTTCGTGACGTGTGCGTCGGGTAACGACCTCCTTCCGGTGGTCGACGTAGTGAGCCAGCGTCTGCTTGAGCGTGAGCACCTGCGGTTGGCCGTCGACCAGTGCGAGGTTGATGACGCCGAACGTCGACTCCAGGTGGTGTTCCAACAGTTGGTTCTTCACCACGTCGACCGACGCGCCACGCTTGAGGTCAATCACCACCCGCACCCCGTCGCGGTCGGACTCGTCACGGAGGTCGGCGATCCCCTCGATCGTCCCCTCGTTCACGTCCTCGGCGATCCGTTCGACGATCCGCGCTTTGTTCTCCTGGTAGGGGAGTTCGGTGACGACGATCTGGTCGCGGCCGTTTGGCCCCTCCTCCGTCTCGAAGGTGGCACGCACCCGGAGCCGCCCCCGGCCGGTCGTGTACGCGTCTAACACGCCGTCGCTGCCGACGATCTTCGCGCCCGTCGGGAAGTCCGGCCCTTTGATCGGGCCGTCCGTGCCGCCGTCACCCGGCAGGAGTGTCGCCGTGTCGATCAGCTCGCGCACGTCACAGTCGGGCTCGTCGATCAGTTTGATCGTCGCGTCGATCACTTCCCCAAGGTTGTGGGGCGGAATCTTCGTCGACATCCCGACGGCGATCCCCGTCGACCCGTTGACGAGGAGATTCGGGTACGACGCCGGCAACACCGCCGGCTCCTCCAACCGGTCGTCGTAGTTGGACTGGAAGTCGACCGTGTCGCGGTCGATGTCCTCCAACAGCTCCTCTGCGATGGGTGACATCCGGGCCTCCGTGTACCGCATCGCCGCCGCCGGATCGCCGTCCATCGACCCGAAGTTCCCCTGGCCGTCGACCAACGGGTACCGCATGGAGAACTCCTGAGCCATGTTGACCAGCGTGTCGTAGATCGCCTGGTCACCGTGTGGGTGGTAATTCCCCATCGTCTCCCCAACGACCGAGGAAGACTTCCGGTGGCCCGATCCCGACGAGACCCCCATCTCGTGCATCGCGTAGAGGATGCGCCGGTGGACCGGCTTCAGCCCGTCGCGCACGTCCGGGAGCGCCCGGCCGGCGATGACGGACATCGCGTAATCGATGTACGACTGTTCCATCTCGTCTTCGATCCGGACCTGCTCGATCCGGGCGGCCTGTCCGTCGTCGGGGTGTCTGTCTGAGCTCATGTGTCGTCTCCCGCGTGTCTCCGTCTGGTCGGTCCGCTCCGGTGCCGTCCCACCGCCCGCGTGGCGCCGCTGGGGGTCAGATGTCCACCCAGTCGGCCTCGGGCGCGTTCTCCTTGATGAACTGTTTCCGGGGTTCGACCGCGTCCCCCATCAAGACGTTGAACATCCGGTCGGCCTCGGCGGCGTCCTCGACGGTGACCTGTTTGAGCACGCGCTGTCGTGGGTTCATCGTCGTCTCCCACAGCTGTTCGGGGTTCATCTCCCCGAGCCCCTTGAACCGTTGGACCTGGTCCGGCGTCCCCCCACACTGCTGGGCGACGATCTGGTCGCGTTCCGCCTCCGTCATCGCGTCGTACGTGTCGCCGCCGTTCCGGACCCGGTACAACGGCGGCTGTGCCGCGTACACGTAGCCCGCTTCGATCAGCGGCTTCATGTGGCGGTAGAACAGGGTCAACAACAACGTCCGGATGTGTGCCCCGTCGATGTCCGCGTCCGTCATCATGATGATCCGCTCGTAACGCGCCTCCTCGATGTCGAACTCGTCGCCGATCCCCGTCCCGATGGCGGTGATCATGTTGCGGATCTCGTCGTTCTCCAACACCCGGTCGAGGCGGTGTTTCTCCACGTTGAGAATCTTCCCACCGAGCGGGAGAATCGCCTGGAACTCCGGGTTGCGACCCTGCTTTGCGGAGCCGCCCGCGGAGTCACCCTCGACGACGAACAGCTCCGAGTCGCTCGGCTCCCGGGACTGACAGTCCGAGAGCTTCCCCGGGAGCGCCGTCGACTCCAACGCCGACTTCCGGCGTGTCAGCTGTTCGGCCTTCTTCGCGGCCTTGCGGGCACGCGCCGCCTCCGCCGCCTTCTGGACGACCGCCTCCGCCGTGTCCGGGTGCTCCTCGAAGAACGTCCCGAGGTGGTCGTGGATTGTCGACTCCACCGCGCCGCGTACCTCGCTGTTGCCCAGCTTCGTCTTCGTCTGCCCTTCGAACTGTGGGTCGGGGTGTTTCACCGACACGACCGCGGTCAACCCCTCGCGTACGTCCTCCCCACGGAGATTGTCGTCGAGATCCGACAGGAGGCCGTGGTCGTCGGCGTAGTCGTTGACCAGTCGTGTCAGCGCCGTTTTGAACCCGGTGAGGTGGGTGCCGCCCTCGCGGGTGTTGATGTTGTTCGCGAACGCGTGGACCGACCCTTGGAGTTCGTCCGTCGCCTGCATCGCCACCTCGATGGCGATCTCGCCGTCCTCGGCAGGGACGGTGTCTTCG